>JBFYMY010000233.1:0-11053 GCA_041304645.1 Thermoplasmatales archaeon | reverse complement strand
GGTCGAGCTCCTGCAGGGTAGTGGACCCCGTCGTAGAGGTCCATGGAGGGGCGAAGGAGGAGGACCTTAAAAGGCTGGATGAATTGGCAGAGAACATGGTCAGGGAGCTGAAGGAGCTCTCCTGCACTTGAACATGGGTGAACCGGGATAAGGTCGTGTGATGAACAGAGAGACCATGATAGATGGGCTCATAACGGAAAGGCTGGTCCTCCGACCTCTGGATGAAAGGACCCTTCTGAACCTGTCCAGATCGATAATGGAGGGTCCGACCCTAATCGGGCTCAAGGTCCCGATGGGCTGGCCTATGGACGGTCTAAGAGATGCCCTGCCCGTGATGTTCAATGACCTCAGCGATGACCCATCATCCTTCGGATGGCATGCATGGGTAGTTGCAGATAAGGCCACCGGAGAGGTCCTTGGCGATGTGGGTTTCAAAGGCCCTCCTGACGAGACCGGTGCTGTTGAAATGGGGTTCTCAATACTCCCCGAACATAGGGGCAGAGGGTATGCTAAGGAAGCTGTGAGAGCACTTCTGGACCATGCTTTCGCCTCTGGGAAGGTCAGGACCATAATTGCCGAATGCGAGGAAGGTAACCTGGCATCAAGTAGGGCATTGACTGGCTCGGGGTTTGAAATTGAAATGAAACGTGGAAACAGGGCCTATTACACCCGAAAGGTGTGATATTCGCTTCGAACCTTTATTAGAACCTGGTGCGTTCACCCTCCAATGGTGAGAAAGATGGAGCTCTACCTTGCATTCGCCCTTGCCTCTATGTTGATGTACGGACTATGGGGTTTTCTCCCAAGGCTCGCGCAGCAGCATAACATGGGGAGCAGGTCCATACTTGTGTTCGAGACCGTAGGGACCGCACTGGTCGTCATGGGCGTCCTCATATCATTGGGCTTCAGACCGGACCTATCGGGCAAGGGCATCACTATATCGGTCCTTGCGGGGACGGCTGGGGCCATTGGCTCGCTCCTCTTCCTCATGGCCCTCTCCCGGGGCAGGACGGCCGTTGTCGTCACTCTGACCGCACTCTATCCCCTCGTTGCCATCCTCCTCTCCGCTATCGTCCTAAAAGAGGCTATAACCTTGAAGCAGGCCATAGGGATGGTACTGGCCCTAGGGGCAGTGATACTGTTCTCGATATGATACCGTGGTGCCAAGCATGATGAAGGAGGATTTCAAAAGGATGGTGGCCATATCGCTTCTGACCATCGTATCGATCTCTGGGTGCATAGAGCTCCAAAAGAGCGAGGATGACCCATGGTGGATAGTTGACCTCGGGACCGATGACGGTTTTATCGAGGTGCACTGCGAACCGGCACTGACCGAGGACGAGCACAGGACCGGCCTGATGAACCGGGACAACCTCGGGGAGTTCGATGGCATGATATTCGTTTTCCAGATTCCCCGGAACGTTTCCATCTGGATGAAGGACACGAAGCTTGCGCTGGACATCATCTTCGTGGCCCCCACCGGATCGGTGATGTCGATAGTTGAACTGGGACCGGGTTGGGGACTGCCGGAGAACGAAATCCCATCCTGCAGCTCACCGGGTCCAGTATCCTATATATTGGAGCTCAACAGGGGTTTTTGCAGGACGCATGGGGTAGCGGTCGGAGCTGTTGTCACGGTCCACGAGAGGGCATAGGGGCAGCTCCAGGGGACCAAAGAATGTTTTTAACCGTTCAGGCATTCCCATGGACGATGAAGATAAGGACCATAACCGCCGGGATCAGACTGTCCCTCATGCGTCTGGACGAGCAGGTCGAGACCGTTGGGGACGTCATGCACCGCCTCAGGGACAGATTGACCTCGAAGGGTTACGAGGTCCAATCACTGCGGCTCTCGACCCAACCCTGGTCCGAATATCTCGAAAAGGCCCAGCTTGACGCCGTCATACAGGCCATAGAGGAGCTGGAGGATGTTTGCAGGGGGAACGGTATAGATTTCGTCAGCGTGGGGCCGGCATCGGACCCCAGGTCCATAAGGGCCGTTCCCACGATACTCGAAAGGACGGGCATCGTTTGCTGTTCCGCCAGCATTGGCGACCGTGAGCACGGGGTGCTTGACGATAACATCAGGGCGGCGGCCGAAACGGTACTGGACCTTTCCGGTAGGACAGCTAACGGCGCTCTCAACTTCATGTTCGCATCGCTCGCCTCCTGTCAGAGCGATATACCGTTCTTCCCCGCATCATATCACACTGATGAGGAGCCCTGCATGACAATAGGGCTCGAGAACGGTGACCTTGTCCAGTCCGCCTCATCAAGGGCGTCCGGATTGAAGGAGCTTACCTCCCTCCTCTCCTACGACCTCAACGAAAGGATGACCAGGTTGGGGGCGGTCATCGACACTGTCAGCGGGAGGGACGACCTTCCGCTCAAGGGCATGGATGCATCACTGGTTCCAGGGCTGGATGAGGGTTCGTCCATAGCAGCGGGCATAGAGAAGTTGACCGGTTCCCCCTTCGGCTCTCACGGTACTCTCTCCGTGTGTGCCTCGCTGACGAAGGCCCTCGAGGGTGTGACCGCAAGGCGATGGGGCTACAACGGTCTGATGCTGCCGGTCATGGAGGACCCGGGCCTTGCCAGGGCCGCTGACCTTGGGTCCCTGGACCTGCAGAAGCTCCTGCTCTACTCATCCGTCTGCGGCACGGGCCTGGACACCATCCCGGTGCCGGGCGATATCCCTCCGACAAGGCTCTGCGCGGTGCTGAGGGACGTAGCATACCTCAGCATAAGGCTCGGGAAACCGCTGTCGGCAAGGCTCCTTCCCGTGCCGGGCAGGAGCTCCGGGGAGTCGACGCAGATGGGCTCACCCTATCTCAAGGACTGCGCCATATTGAGCGTCGTCTAGGCGCAAAGGTGTTTTTTGACCTCATCGAAGATGGCCTTGGAATCCGTCACTCCGGTCCAGCCCCTGACGTTATGGCCGTTCACGAAGAGGAACATCTGCGGGATGCCCCTCACATTGTACCTCCTTGCGGTCTGGACGTTCTCATCCACATTGACCTTGACGATCCTGAGTCCTTCCGGCATATCCGCCATTCCAGCTTCGAGTATCCTGCCCTGCATCCTGCAAGGCATGCACCAAGGCGCCCAGAAATCAGCCAGCACCAAAGCGTTGTTCCGTATTAAGTTCTCGAAGTTATCATCTGTCAGGTCCAGGACATCCATTTCAGCACCCATCGTCCATCCTCCTTGATACTGGTCCTATCTGCATTGTAGCACCGGTCATACAGACCGTTTAAATGGGTTCCCCCTAATAATATAGGGCCTTCTATCATACCGTTTTTGAATCAATCGCGGCCTCTCCCTTGGCCTTATCCTTCCTATCTATGATGTTCAAAAGGATGAGGCATAGGTAGCCGAGCCCTATCTCGAAGATATAGGAATCGAGCTGGGTCAGGACGGATACGGTAACGGCCCTTGCGGCTATGACGCCGGTCGCCAGGAAGAGCATCGTCATAGAGGCCTCACCCACGCCAATCATTAACTGGGTTATGAGCCCAATGACGAAGGCCATCATAACGACGGTTGCGACAGTGAGGAAGTGCTCGGAATGTCCGGTCGCTATGAACAGCATGTAGGCGGCAGAGAACCTGAGACCATGGACCAGTAAAGCGAACGTCAGGTCCAAACACATTCTCAAGGGATTCTTCGACAGTTTGACGAAGGTACCCTTGAACTCAAGGACGCCGTTCTTGAACCTCTCTATGAAGAAGGAGCTGTCCTTCATCCTCCCCCTGAGGAAGAACCTGATGATCCTATGAAGGAACATCCCCCATTTGACGGACCGTCCCTCGCTCAGGCTCTTGAAAAGGAGGAAGGAGACCAAACCCACGACCACCCAGAATAGGATGAACGAGCCAAGGAGGAGCTGGAGCAGATCGGGCATATCAAATTTCAAAGATGCCCAGACCATGAGAGGGATAAGGAGCAACAGCATGGCGACGGTGAAGGTCATCTTATCTACCATTCCCGCCGCGAATATGGTGGAGAACCTTGAGCCGTACTTTTTAGCTATGTAGCTTGCCCGGAGCGGCTCGCCCGCCATCCTTCCGGAGGGTGTCGTTATGTTGACGAAGTTGCCTGCCATGTTCACAAGGGCCACATAGGGGAAACGGGCCTTAGGGACCCGCCGCCTGACCAGAATGTAGAACTTGATCGCCCAGGCTAGCTGGAGGCCAAGGAAGCAAAGGAATGAGAGGAGGACATACCTCATATCAAGGGAGAAGACCTCATCAAGGATGTCCCTGCCAGCATAGATGAACATAAGAGTCAGGACCAGAGCTAGGATGCCCAGTCCGATAAGGGTAAGGAGCCTCCTTGTGGTCCCCAATCTGCCCATACAAGTGGCGAGAAATCCTCTGAACGTATATAGGGGTATCTGATGGGTCCTATGAGACGACCAGCCAGATGGCCAGCAGGGTGCCTATGATGGCTTCGCCTATGTAAAGGCCGGTCATGAGCATGTAGGAGTCCAGGAGTTTGAACGTACGTTCGTTCTCGGACCAGTGGTTTGCCTTGGCCTTCCTATTGAGATAGTGTTTCTCCCACAGGTCCCTGGCCGCACCCCCGGTCAGCATCATCAATGTGTACTGAAGGGGCAGGTACATACCCAGCCCGAAGGCGGTACCCATCCCCGTAAGGACCTCCATGGTGACCCCTATCAGCATCCCCAGGAGGAACAGGCTCATCATGACCTTGCCCCCGGCAAGGATCTGGACGAAGACCGCGAAGGCATTGGCCTGGGGCGCCTCCAGCGGGAGGTTCCCCTGGGCAAGCTGGACCGAGAAGTAATAGGCGAAACCGGCGGCAAGGGGGGTCCCTATTATGATGGCCACGGACTCGCCCTTTATGAGGTGCATTGGCCTGGTCCCCGCGTAGAGGCCGGCCTTGAAGTCCCACATGATCTCGGAGGAAAGGGATATGGCCGACCCGAAGACGGTCGTTCCCACCAGTGCCATAAGGACTATCTGGCTCTTTCCTCCGGGGAAGGGAAGGAAGATGGCAAGACCGCTGAAGACGAAGAAGAGGATGAGGAGCGTAAGGAAGGACGTTCCCGAGACGGGCGTTGTGCCTACCTCTCCGGATATCTTTACCGCTATGGCCCCCAGCATGAACGTCAGGAGGACAAGGAGCAGTGAGAACGCTATGGATGGCACAAGGGGGAAGCCCCCGAAGAGCCAGAACGCCAATGTGATGACGATGCCGGCGACCACCATGACTATGGGTATATGCTGGGTCGGCCATTCGTACCAGCCCTTGCCGGGGACCCACTCCCTCTTCTCGCCTCCTGTGGTCTTCGTGATATCGACCAGAACGGTCTTGAACGTGGGGAGCATCTTGAGCAGGGCGGTGGTCCCGCCTCCTAAAATGGCCCCTATTGCGATTATCTTGGCTATCCCCTGGGCGGCCCCGAAGGCGGGGGAGGGGTAGGGTATGTACTTGGTCAGCTCGCTCACGGGTATGGGCAGGGCATGTGTCGAGAGGTATCCGCTCTGGGCGTACTGCTCGAGGATGGGTATGTAGATGGGGACATCGAGCCAGTATGCCAGGGGCACTATGACGAACCAGGTCACCAGCGACCCTGCCGCGACCAGGAACGCTGACCTGAACTTCATGAACCAGCCTATGGCGAAGCCTATTCCAGTGAACTCGTAGGAGACATGTGTCCAGGTCGATGATTCATAGGACATGTGTATCCGGCCATGACTGTAATAGTCACCAAGCCCCACGGCCGATATGATGCGGGTCATTATGGGGAGCTTCTCCCCTCCCAGCGGGAAATCCCTCATGAAACCGAAGATGAACATTCCGACGAACGAAACCAGGACCAGTTTGATGGAGCGCATCGCGTGCTTGACCCCGCCCTCGGAGATGTTGTTGGAGATGTCCAGGAGCTTGACGAAGGCCTGGAAACCGGGTGCCGGGAGCGGGTCCTCGACCTGCCAGAGCCTCCTGAAGATGATGAAGTACATCATGCCCATCAGCGAGGCGAAGAGCGAAGCGACAATGGCAAGAGGGACGATATTGGAGCTCTCGAGCAACGAAGGCGGTATGAGCGGGTTCCCGTCGGACATGACGTACTGGGAGGAATACGCGAGAAGGTAGATCGCGGGGAAGGTGAACACGAACCCTGTCACGGTCCTGTCGGTGGCCGTGGCGCTCCCTGATGCTATGTTCACCTGGGTGGGCTTCCATCTGAAGGCCATCCCCAGGAGATATGAGACGTAGAAGGCCCCGCCGGTGACCAAACCTATCTTCAAAGCGATGTACTGGGATATGAGGGTGAAGGGGGCACCGACCAGGAGGACCACCAGGAGCAGCTTCCACCAGCTGAAGCTCGACCTTTGGAACCCCTGTGTCCTGTTCTTGCTGTCCAGGTATTCTTCCAGCACCTCTGTGTTGAGGTTGCCGTACATCTCGGTGTCGAACCATTCAAGAGTGCCCTTCTCTATGCTCTCCAAACCCTTGGGGGTCACCGGCTGCCTGTAGTTGGACCTCCTTATTCGTGCCATGCTCCCTCCACTAGGTCTTTCTCTCGCGGGCCGATGCCCTCTCAGAGGCCTCCATGAGGGCCTTGATCCTCTTCCTTCTCACGAAGTCCTCCCTCTCCCGCTCCTGGAGCTGCATCGTGATGTACCTCTCGGTGTTCCTGAGCCTTGGTATGAAGATGTGCTCCAGGGCGTTGACCCTCCGCTTGGTCCTCTCTATCTCAAGGGCAAGCCTTTCCATGGCCCCTTCCGCCTCCGCAAGCCTCAGGAGCAGTCCCAGAGCGTTCTCGTAACCGTTCTTCGCATCGTCCAGTGCTTGGGGCGTGCTCCCGAGCCCCCAGGGGTTGGGTGTCGGCTCCGTATGGCTTGCTCCGATAACAGGGACCTTG
Organism: Thermoplasmatales archaeon; assembly: GCA_041304645.1. Classification (GTDB taxonomy): domain Archaea; phylum Thermoplasmatota; class Penumbrarchaeia; order Penumbrarchaeales; family Penumbrarchaeaceae; genus JALOTP01. Next base: position 4,158 of record JBFYMY010000233.1, on the reverse strand, counting down.
ACCCCCATGATGTTGAGGTTCGTGATGTCCAGGGGGGCGTGGGGCTTTATGCCGCCGGAGAACGCCTCCAGAGAGGAGTAGCCCAGGATGGCCATCGCATCCTCCATGCTCGTATTGGCGGAGATAAGGGCGGAGGAGGTCTCGTCCTTGAGCCCCTTTCTGCGGGATAGTACATCGAAGAACTGGACTATGAGGGCGTCCCTCTTCTCGCCCAGGAGCTTGTGCCCTTTCTCGGCCAGGGCCCGCTTCTTCCTGATGGCAAGGAGCTCCATCCTTGTCGGGTTTATTCCCTCGACGACCTCCATCCGTTCATTGCCTCCGTCGTGTACCGTCCCAATCCGCTTTTTCTATGTAAAACTAACCGATTTCGGTTCATCTTCCGATGGATGCCGAGAGCTCCATGACCTTATTCAATGTGCTAGGGTTCGCCTTGAAATACTCCCTGTAAGGCCTCAGAACCTCTATCAGTTCCTTTCCGACGCTCTTTTTCAGGTCGGCCGGGTGGAGCTGTTTCGTCGCAAATGCGGCCCTTAGGGCCTCGTAATCTGAGAAGTGCAGGTCCCCCCCCCATTTCTCGGGCCTCTTGATATCAAGAGTGCCCCTGTAGGGGAAGATTATGGTCTGGCAGATCTCCAAGACCGGATTGTCCGGGACCCCCTCGGGGCACCAGGCCTTGTTCAGCTTCCTGATTATGTCCTGTTCCGGGTCATGCAGGTATATGCCCGAGTCCGGATCGGACTTGGACATCTTGGGAACGCCCCCATCCTGCTCCTCCGTTATCCCAAGGTATCCGAACAGCTCCTTCCTTGCCAGGGCCATCTGCCTCTCCAGGTCCTTGGCGAGCTCGGTGGTCACCGAACCGTAATCGGCATCATCCTTTTGCAATAGGGAATATATCGGCGTCTTGCCTCCCACCCTCCTCCTACCGGCAAGGAGGACCTCGAGGGCCTTTCGCCTCTTCTCGACGTCCAGGTCCTTCTTCAGTCCTTCCAGGAGGGCCCTTGTCTCGGCCGAAAGGGTCTGGTTGACCATGAGCAGGGGCAGGTCGACCTCCAGATTGGATGCCAAGGCCGGATAGTCCAGGCCCCCCGTCGGCCCGGTCACCATCTCCATCCTTCCGCTCCTCGAGAGGCTTGACAGAAGGGGGGTGTGCAGGGCAACGGGTTTGACCCAACCTTTCTTGTCGGCTACATCCCTGGCAAGCATGTGGGCGTGTCTCTGGTCCATGCCCCCTATTGCGACATCCACCTCCAGTTCGAATATGTCCGCCGCCTGCATGGACGGATAGAGGAACTTGGATGAGTCCAGATCCCCCTCCTCCTCCTTGCGCCCCATTATGGTCATCGCCCGTCTGATCCTTGACAGTGTGGAGGCCTTGGCCACCCTAAGGACCCGCTCCCAGTATTTGGAGCTGTCAGCCATGTCGCTTGCCCAGACGAAACGCAATTTGCCAGAATCGATGGCAGGGCCAAGGCCGTAGGCCTTGTAGCAGGCCATGATGTACTCGCCGCAGGCCCTTATCCTATCAAGGTCGCCCCCGAATTTGTCGTTTATGAACGCATGCCAGTCGGCCAGGAGGATGTCCACCTGGAAACCTGCCTCTAGGAGCTGCTCTATCTTCTTCGTTATGATGAGCCACCCTATGTGGACGAACCCGGAAGGTTCGTAGCCGACATAGGCCCTTGGCATCTCCTTTGCCTGGAGCCGTTCTTTGAGCTCGTTCTCGGTGATGACCTCCTCTACCCCCGACATTACGAGCTCCAGCCTTCTTTCAAGGTCCATGTTGAACACCTGGTGCGTCCTTTCGGGGCGCGTACAGTTAGCCTAATAAAGGGAGGCCTACATTAAATTGATGATGGAACCCATTCCCAACGGGACGGACAGGGGCTTTTCCTTCAATTCAAGGTTCCATGGGACCCTCTTGGAGGAGATCTCAGGGGAAGTGTTCCATGTGCTGGGGATGGGGTGGGAGCGGAAGGGGCCGGTTCTGCACCTAAGAGCTTTGGAAGAGAGGGCCGGTTCATATCATTACAGGGGAGAGGTCCTATCCGTGGATATGCTGCCCGGCCGTTCACTGGACCTGAACGTCTCCTTCGATGTCCGTTGCACGGGAAGGATGGAGGGGTCACATATCCCATGCCCGGGCCGAACTGTCCTGGAAGGGTTCGCCCAGTGCCATGATTGTCTTGTTCAGGACGTCCCTGACCCTGTCTGCATATTCGAGCCGCACTGCCGGAGCGGACAGTGTGGTGCGTTCTTCTGCCAGGCACCGCACGTTGTGTATGCCGCCGTCTATGGTGACAAGCTCAAGATAGGCATGACCCAGCTGAACCGCGTGGAGGAGAGGGGGATGGAGCAGGGGGCCGATGTCATCCTGCCGCTGGTTCGAGTTGCTGACAGGTACAGCGCCAGACAGCTCGAGGGGTGGATATCGGCAAGGTATCGTGTTCCCCAGGCCTATCCTTCGAAGGTCCTGCTTAAGAACCTGGCAAGGAGAACGGACATCGAACTATGCAAGGACCTGGCCAGGGTGTTCATGGAGAGGCTCAGAGATGACCAGCTCGTGATGGGGGATATCCTCAACGGGAGGGGGATAAGGGTCGAAGTTATGCCCCGGGAGATGGATGGGCGTCCGCTGGTCCTTGGGCCATATCCGATCCCGTCGGTCCTCGATGTCGCTCCGCGGAAGATAGGGCTGGACTTTTTAAAAGGGGAGATAGTGGGGGCCAAGGGGAAATGGTGCATCTTGAAGAACGGACCGACCTCCGCCTTCAAGATGCCGGACCTTGTGGGAAGGCTCATGATGTCAGGGACCGACCTCAGGAGATAGGACTTGCATCGTTACCACTTCGTAACCTTCCAGTATAAATATCACCGAAGCTTTGGAGCCATGGTATAAAAAAGATACCATGGTGATTTCAATGGTCAAGCGGCAGATCATCAACATAGATCACGACAAATGCACGGGATGCGGGCTCTGCGTCCCCGACTGCCCCGAGGGGGCATTGCAGATCATAGATGGCAAGGCTCATCTCATAAGCGATATCTTCTGCGATGGATTGGGGGCCTGCATAGGGACCTGCCCAGAAGGGGCTATCTCAACGGTAGAGAGGGATGCCCAGGGATATGATGAGCGCCTCACCATGGTAAACATAATCAAAGGGGGGCCCAACGTGATAAAGGCCCATCTGAAGCATCTGAAGGACCATGCACAGAAGGAATACCTCGGTATCGCGTTAGAGGTCCTCAAAGAGAAGGGAATACCTGTTCCGGACCTCTCGGAACAGCTTCCCTGCGGATGCCCGGGGACCGCCATGAAGGTGATGGAACCCGAGGAGGAGGGTGGTACGGGGGAGGAGAGGGGTTCGAGCCTCAGACAGTGGCCCGTTCAGATCCATCTGCTCCACCCCAAGGCCCCGTTCTTCGAAAATTCGCATCTCCTGCTGCTTGCCGACTGTGTGGCAGTGGCGAACCCCAACCTCCATCAGCAGCTGATACATGGGAAAACGGTAGCGATGGGCTGCCCGAAGCTCGATGACAGCGGGGCATATATCGAGAAGCTCTCGGAGATTTTGAAGCAGAACAGGATAAAGTCCCTGACGGTTGCGATAATGGAGGTCCCCTGCTGCGGTGGGATGGTGAGGATAGCAGAGGAGGCCATAAAGAGGTCCGGGAAGGATATACCCCTCATCAAGGAGATGGTCTCCTTGAAGGGAAAGATGCTCTGATGAGAGTCCCATTCCTACCATTTTGATGCGTAAGAGAGAAAATCAACCTTGTATGAACAACTATATTTTGAAGGTTTAAAAAAATGTACATATTATGATTAATTGATTTGAGGGAGCTTGGTATCAGTCCTTATTATTTCTATAATAATTATACAGAAAAATAATAGATGATATGATCAATATTATTATGAACAAGATAGGGAACAAATAGATCATAGTAGAACTTTTCTTATTGGAGTCATTCGCACTTTCTTCCAAAGGAAAGACATTGATCTCGACCTTCACATCTTCTATAGGTCCTTGGCTCCATTTCATCCTAAGATCATTGACCTCAACGGTCTCATTTGCTTCGTTGAACAGTAGCAAATAATAGGGTTCCCTCCATAAATTGACCTGACCCCCTCCACCCCTGGTCCATGAGATACAATCA
>JBFYMY010000232.1:0-3378 GCA_041304645.1 Thermoplasmatales archaeon | reverse complement strand
TGTCGCCACGCCGGAGCCGAGGCGGGAGCCGGTCCCGGTGCCGGCCCCGGAGCCGAGGCCAGTGCCGCCGAGCAAGGAGCCTGGGTCGAGGCGGAGAGTTAGGCGGAGGAGCGGGGAGGGTGAGGTATCGCCTGGAGAGGTTCCGACGGCGGAGAAGTTGATGTCGACGCAGTCGTTACCCGGTGAGAAGGCGGCAGGTGCGGGTAAGGTTACGTGCGACCTATGCGGTTCGAGCATAGTGGTACCGGTGGGAGCGGCAGGGACGGTCGAGTGTCCGCTTTGCGGTGAGAAGAAAGCGATCTGAGCAAAATCAAAGTAAGGTCCATGTGGGCGTTCCTTATCGGGGCGCCCTTTTTTTTTTAATTTCCAAGGATGGTTCTTTGCAGAGTAATGGCTCTCTTCGTTGCTTTGACATCATGGACCCTGACGACCGATGCTCCGTTCCTTATGCTGATGAGCATCGATGCGAGGGAACCCTCCGATCTGTCACTGGGGTCGGTCGTCCCCAGGATCTTGCCTATGAACGATTTCCTTGAGGTCCCGACAAGGATGTGACATCCTATGTCCCTGAACCTTTCCAGGTCCCTAAGGAGCAGTACATTCCCCTCGACGGTCTTCCCGAAACCAATGCCAGGGTCAATGAACAAGCGGTCGCGCCGAATGCCAAGTGAAGTCAGGTGCTTGACCCTGGACAATAGGTAACTGTGGACCTCATGAACAACATCAATATAACTAGGCGAGATCTGCATCGAGGCAGGGTCTCCCTGCATATGCATTATCACACCTGTCGCATCGCTCTCCTTCAGGAGCCTTTCCATGATAGGGTCAGAAAAGGCTGTGATGTCATTGATGATCGAGGCCCCCTCCTCCAAGCATGCCATTGCGACCTTTGGATGCCTGGTATCTATGCTAAGAGGTACGTCGGTCCTCTTTGCCAGCTCCCTGACCACGGGAAGGACCCTTTCGATCTCGGAATCGAGAGGGACGCTTTGAGCGAACGGGCGGGTGGACTCACCGCCGATATCAATGATATCGGCCCCATCCTCGACCATTCTAATACCATGGAGAACGGCCTTTTCAGGGTCGAGGAACATACCGCCGTCCGAAAAGGAATCCGGGGTCGTGTTTATCACGCCCATGATGAGGGGCGGTTCGAGGTCCTCGAACCTGGACCTGTCTATCCGCCTGCCTGCCTTGATGGCCGGTGATGAGCTGATAATGATCCTTTCATCCATCCGGAGCCCCGCCCGTTGCCCCTGCTTCATCCTTCTGTTTTCTGGAGGGGCACTCCATGTTCATGCAAGTGGCGAAGGGCGCTCCCCTGCGCCTGTAGAGCATCATCATGGGGGACTTGCAGTGGGGGCACTGCTCCGATGTGAAGGATACCCTGCCCTTCTGAGGGAGGGGGTAGGACCTGGAGCAGTTAGGGTATTTGGAGCACCTGACGTACCTCTTTCCCCTCATTGACCTTACCACGAGAAGGTCGTTCCCGCACCTGGGGCACTTGCCCACCACATCCTGGGACCTGAGGGCGCCGTTTATCTCGGAACCTATGGCGGCCTTATTCTCCTCAAGGACGTCCATTATGGAATGGAGCATCTCCCTTGACTCCGTCAGGACCGAGGATTGTGCAAGGTCTCCCCCTGCTATCCTCTCCATGTCCTGTTCGAGCCGTGAGGTCATATCCGGTTCGGTTATGTGCTTTGCATGCTTTTCTAGCGAACCTATCAATGCCTCCCCGGACAGCGTTGGCCTGGTCGGATTGTCCTCGACGAACCGCCTCTGGATGAGCTTTTGGATTATCTCATGCCTTGTGGATTTCGTTCCAAGGCCGAGCCTCTCCATCTCCTGGATGAGGCTTCCCTGGCTGAACCTCTTGGGAGGTTTGGTCTCCTTATCGGAGAGCGAGATATCGGAAATGTCCAATATATCGCCTATAGATAGCATAGGCAGGGGCGGTTCGTCCTTCTCACCAGGGTCGTAAACGGACCTCCAGCCCGGATAGGTCAGGACCGAACCGGACGAGGAGAAGGGTTCGCCTTTGACATCTATCTTGAGAGATGTTATCTCTATCCTTGCCGGGTCATTGAGGGTCGCAAGGAACCTCCTGACACAGAGGTCGTATATCTTGAACCTCTCCGGCCCCAGTTCATCCTTCGAAGCGTAGTTGGTCGGGTATATCGGAGGATGGTCAGTGGTCTCCTTGTCTCCTCTTGAGGGCACAAGGGTCTCGCGGGACAGAAGCTGTTCGCAATGGACCCTGTACGGGCCCTGGGAGAGCGTTTCCAGGGTCTTTCTGAGGTCAAGGCCCTTGGGATAGACCGTATTGTCGGTCCTGGGGTACGAGATGAAACCCCTTGTGTACAGGTCCTCGGCTATGGACATGATCCTGGCGGCCGAGTAACCGGACGTATTGGCAGCCCTGATGAACTGGGTTGTGTTGAACGGAACGGGGGGCTTCTCGGTCCTGTTCCTCTTGGTAACAGATGAGACCATCCCTTCCTCGGCCCCTTTCACCTTGGAGAATAGAAGAGCGGCCCTGGCCTTATCATAGATATCGCCATCAGCGTGGGTCCCGTCGAAGGAGATACCGTCCCTTTCGAACCTTGCCTCGATCCTCCAGTACGGGACCGGTCTGAAGGCCCTGATATCCTTCTCCCTATCGACCAGAAGGGCGAGGGTCGGGCTCTGCACCCTTCCAACTGAAAGGAAGGCATGCCCGAGCCTGCCAGAGGCAAGGGAAATGAACCGTGTCAAAGTTGCGCCCCATACAAGGTCTATCACCTGTCTTGTCTCGGCCGCGTTCGCCAGGGCGCGGTCCAGTCTCGTCAGCTTCTTGAACGATGACCTGACCTCATCGGTGGTCAGTGAGGAGAACCGGGCCCTCCAGACCCTCCTGTCCTCCAGGTCGCCTAGGGCCATTTCCACGGCCTCGGAGCCGATGAGCTCCCCCTCCCTGTCGAAATCGGTGGCGACGAGTATCGATGATGCCTCGCTGCTGAGCTCCCGGAGCTTGGATGCGATGGAATGCTCGGACACGTTCTTGACGGGCTTGGCATCTATCAATCTCCTGGGGTCTGTCCCCTCCCAACTGCTCATACCCTTGGGGAAGTCAAGTTCTATTATGTGGCCTCTGAGCCCAATGACGCATGTCTCCTCCCCCTCCCACATGAACCTGTAGACCGGCACCCTGCCGACCTTCTCGATGGTCATATCGTCATCGGAGAGGATGGAAGAGATCCTCTTTGCGGCGTTGTCCTTCTCGCAGATAATGAGCTTCATCACCACACCGGTCCGGAGCCGACTAGAGCGAGGTTGTGTATTTAATCGTTGTTCCGCTGCAAGAGCTGATGGTCCAGACGCTGAACGGAAGACCTA
>JBFYMY010000231.1:0-3631 GCA_041304645.1 Thermoplasmatales archaeon | reverse complement strand
ACGGCTGGACGGTCTCTACGGGTAGGTTCTGCCCGGTCTGCCATTACTGGGCCGGGGCAAGGGAGAGGATACCCATCAGGTACGTCTTCACCATGGACAGGGAGAGATACCTCAAGGACAGTAAGGAGGCCCTATGAGGGAGGCGGCTTTCCTCGACGCCCTCGGACAGGGGGACCTTGACAGGGCCCAAAAGCTCCTAGACGCCCTAGCAAAGGGCCTGCCCAGGCCCAGGTTCCTCTTCCTGGAATCACTCCTGCTTCGGAAGCGGGGGGACCTTAGCGAGGCTATGAAGAGATTGGACATGGCCCTCGTCCTCCACCTCTCGGACCCCGAGCTCTGGGCGGCCAAAGCAAGCGTGCTGGAGGAGATGGGGAGGCTGGACATGGCCAGAAGGGCTGCCGATAGGGCCTGCAGGCTCTCTCCGGACAATTTCGATCACCAGCTCCTGTGCGCCAATATCATGTACTCGCTCAAGGACTACAAGGCCGCCATGGTCCAGGTGGACAGGGCGCTTGGTCTTGAGCCCCGGTCCTCCCCCGCCCTTGTGCTTAAAGGGGTCCTCATCTCCCTTATCGAACAGGACCACCTTGGTGCTCTGACATTTTTCGATTCAGCGGTTGAGATCGACCCCGGGAACGGGAGCGCTTGGTGCAACAGGGGCATAACCCTCAGACAGATAGGGGACAGCGACGGTTCCATCTTCTCCCTGCAGAAGGCACTGATCATTGACCAGCATGACCTGGTGGCCAGGGAGGCCTTGTTATCAATGGGGGCAGAGCGTTATGTTCCCGGAGGGACCAAAGCCGCCCCAGAGATAGTGGGCCCTCCCCCAGCAGAGCCTCCCGAGCCACCAGAAGAGGAGGGCGGCACCCTTTCGCCGGAGGAATGGGGGGAAGAGGATGCCTTCGAGTCCGTTGGTGATGAACAGGACATTCCCAAAGAGGGACCGAATTTAGAAAGACCCGTAAAGAAGTTGCGAAAGAGGGAGGATACCATTACGGGCCCGAAGGCCGGTCCGGAGATGGTCGACTGCCCCCGATGCAGCAGATCGTTCAAGCCCAGTACCGATAAAAAGGGGCGTTTCGAATGCCCATCATGCGGATTGAGGGGACGGCTTGAGCTGGATTAGCTCACCGTCGGGCCTGTACTCTTGACCGAGGAGCCGAGCTATCTCCACCATTACCCTATCGGTGATGGTCCTTAGCACCTGAAGGTCGTCGGTCCTTCCCATGAACTCCCTGAACGAAATGGGCTTTCCGACCTTGACCGTGACTATCCTCCTGAACGAAGGGTTGTGCTTGCCCTTGGGCATCAGCAGATGGGTCCCCCAGACCCCAACGGGGACCACAGGGACCCCCGACCAGAGCGCAAGCTTTGCAACGCCCACCTTGCCTTTCTGGAGTTCGAACCCATGCCCTCTTGTCCCTTCCGGGTAGATTATGATATTGTGGCCTCTGCGGAGGTACTCCAATCCCTTCTTGAGAGCATTGTCCCCGGTCCCCTTCCCCCTGTCAACGGGTATGGCCTTGAAGCGCATCGCGAGCAAACGCAGGTAGATCTTCCCCTCGAACCAGTGCTTCCTGTCGGCGAAGAAATGGGTCTTCCTCCTAGTCCCGAGCACTATAGGGGGCATGACCACGAACTCGTCAAGGTGGCTGTTGTGATTGATGGCGAAGATGTACGGTGTATCATGGCGGAGGTTCTCCCTCCCGATCTCACGGTCGATAAGGAACGTCCTGAGAAGGGGTAGCAGAAAGACCCTTTCCGGTAGAAGGTAGGTCCCTATGCCCATACTGGACCTCCAAATATCGATTGCATAGAAATATTTGTCGGAGAAAGGGGCACTATACGGGCTGGCCTTAGGCCTTTATGCAGCATCCGTGTTCATTTTATATATCAGAATGCATCTTTCCCATCGGGGTATAGCAGTGTCCCCGCTGGGGACCTGAGCAGGAGGTAGAAACCATGAGCACCATAGCCAAGGTCATAGGTGTAGTGTTGATCGTCCTGGGATTGGTCCTGGGAGGATTCGGGGGATTCATCAAGTTCGTCGAGGTGCCCAAGGCCCTTGACGAGGCCGCGTTCCCCGAGGATTTCGACGATCACTTCGTTTACGGCGGATACATGAACAAGCTGAACATGACCACGGGAAGGACGGATGTGGCCAATTTCACCGTTGACAGGCACATCCAGACACTGGAGAGGCTGGACAACGGACAGCTGAGGATGGACGAGAACATCAGGGCCCTGGTGAACGGGACGACCAATGTGTTCCTCCCCGACCTTGCCAAGCACAACACCTTCAACGTTGACGACAAGGACCTTACCCTCTACTACGTCGACAACCACGATGGCTACGAGATGACCTACACTAACGAGGATGACGTCAACTGGGTCTTCTCAATTCCCGTGGACAAGGACAAGGATTACAAGATATGGTCCATGAACATCCTCAACTGGTCCGAGGCGAAATACATGGGCAAGGAGATGAGGGGAGGCGTCGAATGTTACGTCTTCTACGGCAAGGAGATAGATTACGAGGTCCCGCTCTCGGCCGCACAGAAGGCCTCGCTCGGGTCCCTCGGAACCGCTTCTAAGATGAAGCTGACGCTCTGGGAGAAGGCTTGGGTCCACCCCCTGACCGGGACCATAGTGGACTATTCCAAGGAGATCAAACAGTACCTTTACCTTCCGGACCTCCCGGCGATACCTGAGATCAAGTACCCGTCGGACTTCAATTCCACAACAGGGTTCACGGGTGGGGTCACCATATTCGATCCGATAACGGCGACCTTCAACACTTTCAACGACATCCTTGCCGTCAGGTCGATAGAGGTCGTAGAAGCAGACGGCTACCTGCTAACTACCAACGAGTCCGTGGAGGTCACGACCTCCTCCGGGTCCCCCCTTCCCATGCTGAACTCTGCCTTCCAGGTGATATTCAATGCCTCGACCGGGGCCCATGCAGGTCCTGGCAGGACGGGGCAGTACCTGTTCCCCCTGACCGGCGTCGGTGCCAATAATTATTCCGTCTGGGACGACGGGTTCGGAACGGAGCTCAATGCCGTTTACGAGGGCGTGGACAATACGAGCTTCCTGCCCCTCATCGCGAACATCTACCACATCCATGTCGTGAATGCGACCTACCTTGCTGGCGGGACCTCGGACCTGGACATGGTCTATTACATCGAACCGCAGACCGGGATAGTTCTCGATGCCTCCAAGCACCTCAGGAACTGGAGACCGCAGAACGCCAGGAGGCTGCCCTTGGACACCGCAATGATCAACAAGACCATGACGCTAAACACCACTATAGTGAGCGTTGACCCGACGACACAGCAGCCCATGACGATGACCATCTACGTGGAGCAGGTCATAAACTGCTCCGGATACACGGATGCGACCTTCGCGGTTGCGAAGATGCAGGAAACGGTATCCAAGCACCTGCCCAACGGCACGCTCATGGCCCCTCCGGTAGTATCGAAGTTCGGTGTGGACGCCGTGACGATGGCATACACTGATGCCCCGGGCTGGTCCGACACGACAAGGACGGGCGTGTTCACGTTCCCCGTTGGACTGTTGAACGAGACCGGGGAGATACCCGCCTCTTTCGTGCTTTACAACTCCGACC
>JBFYMY010000230.1:0-5341 GCA_041304645.1 Thermoplasmatales archaeon | reverse complement strand
CATTCGATCCATCCTCTGAACATTCTCCGGAGCAGTTCCCAGAGCCCTCGCTGTTCTGGGACCGGTAGGCTTTCATACCAAGTCTCATGGCGTAAGTGAACTCCCTTCTGGAAAGCTGACCATCCTGGTCCTTGTCGGCTGCGTTGAATATCCTTTTCATGGTATCGTTATCGAGCCTTCCGTTGACGAAAGCGTTGAACTCCCTTAGGGAGATGTAACCATCCCCGTCCCTATCCGGGGCGTTCTCCTTTACTTTGGCCTTTGCGGCCAAACTAACTGCATAGCCGAACTCCCTTCTGTTCAACTGACCGTTCTGGTCCTTGTCGGCGGCGTTGAATATCCTCTTGATGGTATCGTTATCGAGCCTTTTGTTGACGAAGGCGTGGAACTCCCTGAGAGATACGTTGCCGTCCCCATCCTTGTCCGGTGTCATGCCGTTATCATCATTGTTCGCCTTCAACGCAAGCCTTACAGCATGAACGAACTCTCTCCTGGAAAGCTGGCCGTTCTGGTCCTTGTCAGCTGCGTTGAAGATCCTTTTCACGGTATCATTATCGAGCCTTCCGTTGACGAAAGCGTTGAACTCCCTGAGGGAGATGGACCCATCCCCGTCCCGGTCCACTCTGAGCTTGAGCCGCTGTCTCTCACGGCCTCCATTAGTAGCTGGGTCCTGAGCTGGGTCGGTGTTCCCTTCCTGTGCCATCGCCATCATTGGGACTGTCGCCAGCATGAGTATGGCAAGCAGCCCGATCCCGATGAGCATCGTCCTTTTTGCGTTCATATGAATCGACATAGGAACACCACTGGTCTTGGTATATATAAACGCCTTCCAATGTTGTATCATAATTGTATCATCCGGGGGATACATCAGAGGTTCTTATTGGTCCGGTCAAGGAACATGTCCAATGACTTGCGTTTGGCCGGATCGAGCAACGTCTCCTTGGATTGGTTTATTGCTACCATGTCCCTCAATAGCCCTCCCTGGTCGACAGATGGGTCCAATTTATCCGGATGATAGAGCTTGGAAAGATATCGGAAGTTGTCGATTATATCCCTCTCGGATGCGTTCCTGGCAAGGCCAAGGACCTGATAGCAGTCCATTACGTTCCCGACCTTATCGAGCGGCAGTGCTATTATCGGGTCCCAGTCCTGGACACAATTCCTATTACCTGCCCCTCGCATCCCCTTCCTTTTAAGGACCACAATGACCAAGGATATGACCATCAAGATAGGGGCGGTCGCGAAAATGGCCATCAGACCAAAGGTAAGGTATGGGGGCTCAACCTCTCTTTTCATATGGAACTCCTTCCAATCGGACCCAACAAAGTTCAATGAAGTGTCTGTGAGACCCAATCTGTAACTGTAAGAACCCGGGTGAAGGTTCAGATCATCTTCGAAAAGAGTATCGTTCAACATCTCCAATGACCTGTTCTCACGTGTACCCGTATCGTCTATTATCTCTATCCATGCGCTCCTTAAACCTCTGTTATCGACCCCCAACAACCTGATCCGGGCATCCGACCCCCCTCTCTGGACCAGGGTATGGTCCTTGATCTGGGGTTCTGTGCCATCCTTGACGTTGAACGTTCCCCACCAGAAACCTTCGTTCCCTGAACCATCAAGGGCAAAGACGGATATCTCAATCGTATCAAAGGAGGGTGGGACCATATAGGTCAGTGACCCCTTGTTTACCCCCATGGCGTCACTTCCCATCATACCACTTGTCCTGCAAAGAGCAGAAATTGTCACCTCACCTCTATTGTCCCGGTATGTTATTGGGACGACAAGCGAATTGGAGGTCACAGGGTCTATACTTCCAACATCGATCTCGGGAGGAGTACAATCCATAACCTCCATGGAAAGGTCAGCGAACCTCCAGTTCCCATCGATGTCTATCACCCCTACCCTGCACCTGATGACAAAGGCATCCTCTGGTACCACGCCCAGGGAAAGTGTCCTAATCACTCCAGTGACATTGATATGATCTTCGTTATCGAACCACCATTCTATAAAACCGTCCGACAGACCCCTTTCATCGCTGAACCCCAATTCCAGTTGGAACTCTTGACCAGTCCCTGGCTTTCCTGGCGTATCGTATGATATCTCTGGTCTGACACCATCAATGACCAACAACCTTCTCTGCAACATGGCCGTATTTCCAGACCTGTCACGTACCGAGACGCTACAATCCAGGTATTCGCAGTCAGCAGGGAGGTACAGGACCATCTGGATTGTCCCTTTGAAAAAGTTCTTCCTTTCGACCATTTTACTTACGATCTTGTCCCCTGAAACGGTTAGGGTGGCATCGACCGGACCTACGTTGTCATCCACATAGAATTCGATTGTTTGACTGCGGGCGCTTCTAACCTCCTTTGTGACCAGCTCTATGACCGGCATTGTCCCATCGATCACCGGGACGGACATCCAACCTGTCATAGCCGAGTTCCTGGACATGTCATTTACGAAGATCCTGAAGCTCAACCAAGTACAGGAGGTCCTTACAGGTATGGAGAAGCATGATGTGGTACTTTTCGGGCTTATGCTGCAAACGCCGACGATCGACGTTTCATTCGATTCATGGTCGTGATAGTATTCACACAGTCTCGATGCGACCTCGACATTATCGGTTATGTTGCACCGGACGAGGAAATCCGAACCTGAGAAGGCCTCCATCGAATGGTTCAGACCAGTAATTGATGGTATCGATGTATCATTGACGGGGTATTGGAATGTGACCCTCCTTGAGTTCCCCGAGAAATCGATTACCTTGAACGATAGGGAGAGCATCGTCGCAGATGATGGTACTGTTAGCTTTACATGGACGAATTCCTCCCCATCGATCTTTATAGAACTTCCATTGAACTCAATTAGCAGACCACTTTTACTGTCCCTATATTCTAACGTCGCCGTCACATTGAAATGCCAGACAGGTCTGTCATCCGTCAGAGTATAGATCAGGAAAAGCTCCCTGCCCGTATTGGGGGTCCCCAAGCTGTTCTCGAGTATGCAAGGAGGAACGATGTCAGGACCTCGTTCGATCAATACAAGAGGTGAGAAGTCCCCCTTGCATCTCGGTCCGTGTGGGACCTTGGTATCGCCCAACCCGTCTCCATCCACGTCCAAACCTGAGTAATCGGACCAGTAGTTACCACCCAGATGGCCGTTACCGAGGATGTTCTTTCCTTTTACGGAAGTCGTGTTCCAATGGATGATGGGCATGTCCTCGATATTGATCACGGTGCATTTGGGATTCTGGAAGATGTTATCATAGATACTAAGCTCATCAACGTCCTGAATGTGCAAACTGTCCTTTCCACCTGAAAAGGTATTGCCCCTTATGAGGTCACCATAGTTGCTCTTGATCCTAAGGGCCGCATCCGAATTGTCCATCATCATGTTTGAGCGAACGATGTTCTTATAGCCTGAATCATCGAACGTGCCATAGCGGTTGCCCGTGATTAGGTTGTCCTCTATCAAGGAATTGAAGCAGAAAAGCATGTCCAATCCGGTCCTATCATTTCGGACCAGTACGTTATCGAGGATGCTGAGGTATGAGGAATCCATGACGGACATACCACAGAGCCAATTTTCCGTAAAGCGGCAATTGCTTACTATTGCGTTTTTCACACCCTCCATGTAGAGGCCGTTCATGTTGCCATATGCTGTGTTACCCTCCATCGTAAGGTCCGATGCAGTATAAACATAAAGTCCAGCCTCTATGTTGTACGAGCAGTTGTTGTTAACTATATGCGGGTCAATTGACCAGGAATCGACAAGTGCCATACCCCTCTCGTTTGTAGTGCAATTGTTGTATGCGATCCTCAATTGCCCCATCGATGAGACCACTATGATACCACGGCCTTCATTGCTCTCACAAGTGTTGTTCTCCATCAAAATGTCCAACGAATTTCTTACGACCATGCCATCTATATTATTTACCACCAAATTCCTATCCATTTGCACGGATCTGGAGCTCTGGACCCACACTCCTGCCTCGCAATCCATGAAATCGTTGTCCAAAACACGAAGGTCCTCTGATCCCTCGATGTAACAACCGTAAATGTCGTTATCGGTCAATACGTTGCCATTGAGCAAAATATCTCTGGAGCTTTCGATATACATACCAGATTCCTCCGAGCTGCTCACGGTATTTGAGTTGATGACCAGGCACTTACAGTTCATGACGTTCATCCCTCGCAATGAGTCAATGATGGAGCAGTTCTCTATTGTGACATTTTGGGAGCTTCTAAGGGTTATGCCTGACCAAACCCCGGCCCCACTTCCGCGGACCGTGCAATTCCGGATGATAAGGTAGGAAGTGGTGTTCTCGATAACGATTCCTTCCCCTGTTGTGGCATCGATATCCTTGCCATCCAGGATGAACGGTTCAATGGACGTTCCGCTCCCTCCACTAATCTCGTTTGTTTCATTGAAACCGAGATCCCCATTTATCCATATCGTCCCAATTAGACCTCGAATTGGGTCCATTCGGTCCATATCGTTCGCATAACCGTCTGTGTGAGGGACGATTGATGTCAAGAGGATAAAAAGGATCAGGAAACAGATGCCTGGAAACATCCTATCCGTGGTAAGCCCCCTATATGATTATGATACAAGAAAGAATCTCAATATCTTCTCTTTTAAGGTTATCTGCTCATGAGTACAAGCATAACCTATCGAAAGGTCTGAAGTGATGACCATGAAGGGGGTTGTCTATCATTCGGAGGGAGGCTCCGCGGCCTCCTTCGGCTTCTCTTCGGAGGGTTCCTCCTCCTTGGTCTCCGGTTCAGTTTTCACCGCAGGAGGATCGGCCTTCTTTCCAGAGAACTCAGTTATCTTCTTCTGGTATTCCTTTCCAAGGTCAGCGATGAAATACAGAACGACTCCGGCCCATGCAGGCCAGACGCAGAAACCACCTACTAGGCAGACCCAGAAGAGGGCGGCCGGTTTCTTCATGATCTCTCCCTCTATGAGATATTTCCCCTCGCCCTCCTTCTTAACGGTGAAGGTCGCATCCGCTTCCATCAGGAAGTCACCCAGCACCCCTGACTTCCCCTCCTTGACATAGAACTTCCCCTCGTCCCTCTCGGACCTGAGCTCTCCGCCCATGGCCTTCAAAGCACCCTCAACGATGTCAAGCACCTTTTCCAAAGGTTCATCAGACTTTATTGATTCCGAAACCCTGTAGCTCGTATCCATTGTTTTTCCCCCATGACTGCTGTAGGGTTATGGATAAATGGGTCTATTATTCTATCGATGCCCCGTGTTCAAGAATAAGGGATACGAACCGTGCTCATTCAAGTCCCTCTTTCTTCAGCTTGTTGTGAAGGTCCCTGAACCC
>JBFYMY010000229.1:0-8243 GCA_041304645.1 Thermoplasmatales archaeon | reverse complement strand
CACTGGATGCTGGTCTGAACGACCAGATAGGCAAGTACAGGACATACCAGGTCTACATCCGGGGGACAGACTGGATGCCTCCATCGCCAAAGGACGTTCCCAGGGATATGGCAACACTGCTAAGATGGTATTCAAGGAATAGGAAAAGGCTGCATCCGGTGGTCGTAGCAGCTTACTTCCATGTAGGTTTCGAGATCATCCATCCCTTTGTGGATGGTAACGGAAGGGTCGGGCGGCTCCTAATGGACCTCATCCTGCACAGGAACGGTTATCCGATGGTGAACATCCCGAACGCAAGGAAGAACGAGTACTATGACCATCTTGAGAGAGGACAGCTCGATGGCGATCTACGACCTTTCGTTTCGTTCCTGATAGAACTCATGGAAAAGAATAAGGTCATGATCTGAAACTGAGGAACGTTCCTTCCTCTTGCATATGAACGGTCAAGAGAGGGAAAACCATATCTAATCCTGATAATCATCATTGGTCGGATGTCATTGCGTGCGGCCATCATAACAATGATGCTTTCCTTCCTGTTCGCAGCTCCTTCGGCCGTCCTATCGTATCAAAAGAATAGCGATATCGCCATATTCGATGACATTGAGAGCAAGGAACTGCCGCCACCAGTATATCCGTCGCATGAACCGTTCAACGGTTCCATTTCCATAGAGAGCGATTCGGAGTTCACATCGGAGAACGGGGTGAGCTCTGGTTCGGGAACGCAGAACGACCCGTACATCATAGAGAACCTCTCCTTTACGGTCGGAACGGTCCCTGCTATCAGAATTGCCAATACGAACGCTCACCTGGTCATAAGGAACATAACGGTCACTGGGGGAAGGTCGGTAGGGGTGAGATCACTGGAGTTCTTCGAGATATCCAACATCAGCTTATCGAGGTCAATAATAGATAATGGTTCCATGGGATTATATGTTGAAAAAGGTGAATACTTTGTAATAGATGGTTGCAAGTTCGAATTATGCAGCACAGGAATATACTCTTCAGAGGTATCAAGGTTCACAACAGTGCAAACCACGGTCCAAGGATGCTCGGGGATCGGTTCCCTCATCAAAGGCCTCTCCTCATTCTGCTTGCTAAGAGACAACAACTTCATTTACAACAAAAAGGAAGGAGCCGTCCTTGAAGGAAGCTTCATCGACCTCGAGTTTGTTGATAACAATATCTCAAACAACATGAACACAGGGTTGCGTTGCGAGGACATCGCAGGTAAGAATATCACGATCATCAAAAACAGGTTCTCCGGTAATTGGGGTTTCGGAACGTTCTTGAAGAATTGTGAGATGATACGATTTGAGAACAATACGATAACGCATAACCCAAGCGGTGGTATCCTTGGAGAGAGACTCAGAGGTTCTGGGACCGTTATCAACTGTAATGATATTTCCAATAATGGGATCTATGGTATGGAGCTCCAGAACGTCAGGGACATGAATATTGAACATAACTTAGTTTCCTACCATGAAAATGTAGGCATCTACCTGGTATCGAGCATCAAGGACAACAAGGTACATAACAATACAATTACTTATTGTGAAAGAGATGGTATCCGATTGGGCGGCTCTTCGAATACAGAGATTATTGACAATAGTATCTCATACTGTTGGTCGGGTTTGGTCTCAATTGGCACAAAGAATAATATTAGTAATAATAAGGTATGGGCCAATGAATTGGGCATATATTTATTATCATCAACGGACGTTTTCTGTTACTCCAATGATATTTCCTTCAATCGTTACGGAATTGAACTTTTTGAATACTGTTCTGGTTGCATGATAGAAGCCAACCGATATCATGACAATATTGTGGATTTGACCATAACGGATGTGACAAGCTATAACACCATCCACAAAAATGTTTTTCTATCGGGCTCTGACATCTCTTTGAAGATAGAAAGGAGCAAAGGTGCTAACATAATATCGAATTATTTCATTGGTAACGCTACCTCCCTTCGTCTTGATGGATGCACAGATACTTTAATTGCGGATAATCTTTTAGAGAATCCTACCCTGAATTTGAACGGCCAGGACCCGGGTTTGGTGAACTTTTCATACCCATCAAAGGTGATCGGAAATAATATTATCGGGGGTTCATACAGGTATGGTAATTACTGGTCGAACTTTTTGGGTGAGGACATAGATGGCGACGGTATAGGCGATACGATGCTCCCGCATTTTCCAGGGGATCATGGGCCGCTGGTCAAAGACACGCCACCACCGGACACAGAACCTCCCGTTATAGAGAAGCTCGATGACATACTGCCGAGGACAGCATCTATCTGTAAGGTTCATCTCAGAGTGTTCGATGACCGCAGTCTATTCAAAATACAATTATCAGGGAAGTATTACCAGCATGGACCTGAAGGGGTCCTTGAAACAAAATTGACCCCGGAAGATATTGATCTTCAGAACGATGGAAGGCTTAATATCACGTTCTCTGTCAGAGAAAGGACCGCATTCATCGAACTTTTTTTACTAGCTGCAGATTTCTCATCGAACTCCCGTGAATTCAAATTCACCTATGATGTAGTAGATACTATAGGTCCGGAGCTCTTGGAATTATCATATCCCGATGGAGCAAAGACAGGGAAAGATTTCATCGTCAATGTAAGGGCAGTCGATAATATTGCCATAACTACAATGACCGGATATTGTTGGTTCGGATTGAACGATAAAGAAATTCTTATCAACGGCTCATTGTTAAAAGGGTCCCAGACGGATTGGGAATTGGTGATCCCTATCGACCGAAGGGCAATGACCCTCCAGGTCGATCTGGCAATCGGAGACAGATATAACAACCTTGAGGAACGCTATTTCGAGGTGGCAGTTGAAGATGTCATTCCACCGACAGCAGATGATATCAGTTGTTCTTTACCCGAGACTGGTAGTATGTTCCATCTTTGGTTCGACATAAGGGATAACATAGCCCTCTTTAACATGAACATCATCATTGAATTGCATGGATCTGAACCGATACACTACACACGGAAGGACGACCTATCGGACCGCTTTCTTTGGACTGTAGCAATAGATATACCAATATCGGCCACAGTTCTGTCATATGCTATGACCATTGAAGATGCTGAAGGTAATCACCTTGAACTGAACAGGAGAGTAGCAATTATCGATATTTTACCACCCTTGGTAGAGAGGCTCGATACAGATCAACCCATGACCGGAAGGAAAATGGAGTTAGCCTTCTCTTGCTGGGATAATATAGGTATATCTTCGGGGACGTTCTACCATTGGTTCGATTCCGGTCCTTCTACCATGATGGAAGTGACCTCTGATCTCAATCTTGCGGTCTATCCCCCCGAAAGTTCCCATGTCATCCACTATCGAATGACGGTATTCGATAGCGCAGGGAACAACTTCACTCTTGACGATGACATTGATATTATCGATGTCATACCCCCAAGTAACGATCCGGTCTTTTCAGTTCCTTTGACATCCCATGTTTGGTGGGTCGAACTGAAGGCCTCAGACAACATGGGTGTGAACAGGAAATGGGTCGAATATTCCTTTGATGATGGTCCAATGACCACTCTTATGGGCGGTGTCGATGGAACGGTATCCATACCTATCCCGGATGAAAGCCACATCGTCGTCCTGAAGGCGTTTGTGGAGGACACCTCTGGCCTTATCTCAACTATCGAAAGGAGAGTTGATATCGCCGACGGCACACCTCCGGTCATTACAGGTCATACCATGAGAAAGATGACGGGCACAGACCATGAGATCTCGGTGACTGCCAGGGACAACCGCGAGGTATCCATGGCCTGGCTCGTCCTGATGGATGGAGAGGGGAAGGAAAAGAGGGTCCTCATGAAGGAGACGGGGAGCGGTAGATATGCCATCAGGATGCCATCCGAGAGGCTCGAAGGCTACCGTAATTACACCATCCTCGTCGAGGATGGCTCAGGACTGACAGCTCGAACGGGGTCCATGGACCTGGATGTTCAAGGTAAGGGGGCGAACCTGAAATGGACGATAGCGGCCATCATCGTCCTTCTGGCGGCCATCATCATGATATTGCTCCTATTGACACTTGTAAGGGGCTGGCTCCACGGGGCCGGTCGAACCAACGGTCAGGGGCCGGTCTGGCTGAGCAAGGGGACCGGCGATATGACAGGACCAAGGGAGGTCATCCTCCCTCAGGGAGCCATGGAAGAATGATAGGTAACATCATTCCATGAATATCGCGGGCTTGAGCGGCAGCGCACCCTTCGATTTGCCCATGGGATCGTATCGGTCCACCTCATCATCCCCGAATACCCTGACCTGGCATCCCATCTCGGATGAGAGGAAGGAAGAAAGCTCCCTAAGGAGCTCCTGTTCATCGCGGAGGAGCTGGAACCTGGCCCTCTCCCTAACCCCCATCCTCACAATATCCTTGGAGAGCCTGCCCACCAGCTGCGGGATGTTCTTCTTTTGCTCCGAGAGCTCCGGTTTCGACATCAGGGACTTGATAACAGCCCCCTGGTCGAGCCTCCCGTCCCCGCTCCCGGACAGTCCAAGCATCTCCATGGTCACCGTCCACTTCCATCCAGATGCTGTGTAAAGGCACATCGTCCTTGGCTCGATGCCCGTCATCTTCTTTATGCTCGAAAGGTCCGCAAGCAGCAGTTCTATGTACTCCTCCCTTTGCAGGGCCATCTCATCCGAACGCATTGAATCAATGGAAGGCCAGGGGGCCTTTGAAACGAAACCCTCCCCGCCCATGGACTCCCACAGCTCCTCTGCAAGGTGGGGGGTAACCGGCTGTAGCATCCGAGCCCATACGGACAGGACCTCGTCCATCACTGCCTTCGACACGCCCCCGCGTTTCCATGCCCACCTTATCTCCGATGGGAAGGTGAAATAGACCAGGTTCGAGGCCTCTCTGAGCCGTCCTGCTTCGAGATGCTGCGAAGCCTCCGCAAGGTCCCTTTTAAGGACCGAGAGCAGCCAGCTGTCCATGGGGCCTTCTTGGCCCGTTCCGGCGTTCCTGAGCTCCAGGAACATCTCGTAGACCCTCCTGGTCCTGGACCTGTAATGGAAGACCGATTCCTCCTTCCATTCCACGTCCATGTCCGCTGACCCCACATGGCAATAGTAGAGCCTCATGGCGTCCACGCCGTACTTCATTATGGCCTCGGGGATGGGCTCCGCACCGCCCTTGGTCTTTGAGATCTTGTCCCCCCCGGCCATGGTCACCCACCAGTGGACATATATGCCCCTGGGCCAGTGCTCCTTATCGAGGATCGCAACGTGGTTCATGAGGAAGACCGGGAAGTGAACGGTCTTGTGCTCCTTCCCCCCGAGGTTGATGTCCAGGGGATACCAGTAGAGGAAGTCCTCCCTGCACTTCCTGACGACCTCTCTCCTTTCCGCCGGGAGGCTATCGATGCTGCCCCTTCCTAATAGTACATGATCGAAGAAGGCATCGTCCATCCAATCGACCTTGAGGCTCCCGTCGTTCACGTATCTGGAAACAATGTAATAGGCCGGGTAGAGCGTCGAATCCGATATGGGCTCTATGATCCAGTCCTTTTTGAACGGGAACTCGGTACCGAGCCAGGAACCCTGCCTGATGCATGCCCTGTCCCCGAACCAGCCCAGGACCGAGGGCATGTCCCGTTTATACTCGTCAGGGACGATGTTCATGGTCGCCGCATGTTCCTTTGACCTCTCCGTCCAATCAGGATCGGAATAGCGTATGAACCACTGGTCGGGTATCCTTCTTATGATGACCGGGGTCCCGCACCGGCATATCACGGGTTCGGAGAATTCCATGAAGGGATCGGCAAGGCCCACAGCTATGAAGTCGTTCCTCAATGCCTCCTTGGCCGCAGAGACCTTCATCCCGGCATAGTCCCCGCAGATGGGGAGCAAAGTACCGGAATGGAACTCGTCTCTGTATATCGTAGCGGTCGCCTCATCGAGCTTGGCGGTCTCACCCTGTTCCTTGATGCCCATCTTCCTGCAAAGGACCCCTGCAGGGTCTTCGACGTACTCCTTGCCTGTCTGGATCAGAGTGATGGGGGAAAGCCCCATGACCATCTCCCTGTCAAGGCCGAACCGGTCGTTCCCTGCCTCGAGCTCTCTTCTCACATCGTTCAGGGCCACCCAGTCGAACGGAGCATGGGCCGGGACGGACATGACGACACCTGTCGCTACATTCGGGTCAACGAAGGTCCCGGGCAATATGGGTATGGGCCTTCCCAGCGGGGTCCTGCACATGGAACCTATGAGGGAGCTCCCTTTGATGCCGCCAGCTATGGATACCTCGGCCCTACCCTCCAGCTGGTGCCTGAGCTTCTCCGCACCCTCCTTGGAGAGCAGCCAGGTCTCGCCGGAAAAGGATGCCTTGACATAGTCAACTTCGGGGTTGAGCCACATATTGGTGACGCCGTAAACGGTCTCGGGGCGGAGGGTGGCCGCAGGCAGGACGGTGCCATCGTCCAGGCGGTACTTCAGGACGGTGAAGTCCAGGTTCTCGGCGTTCCCTCCCTGGGAGATATCGGTCATGGAAGAATCGACAGCAACAGGACCGCAGCTGGGGCAGAAGGGAGCGAAATGGGGTTTGGTGGTCAGAAGGCCCAGCTCGTTGAGCTTCCTGAACTGCCAGGTTATGAAGCGATTGTATCCCGGTGAAACCGTGGTCATGGCCCTAGAGAAGTCCATGCCGAAGCCGAACCTCCTCCAGTAATCCTCTATGTAGACATGGCGGAAGAACTCTATCAGTGAGTCGACGTCCGAGAGCTTCCCAAGCACATCCGGAGGGCACCCGTTTCTCAGCATGTACTCCAGGGTCTTGGGGTCCTTACGCTCTATCCTCTTGGCCAGGGATACCGCGGGGATGCCAGTCGCGTGGAAGCCGACGGGGAAGAGGACATCATATCCCGCCGCTCTCCTGAAGCGGGTCATCACATCGGTATAGGTGAACCCCCTCATGTGGCCCACATGAAGGTATCCGGAGATGCCTGGGTAGGCGAATATCATGAAGAACTTCCGTCTGGTCCCCGTACCAGGGCCGACAGGCCTGAACGTGTCGTTCTCCTTCCACCTGAGCTGCCATTTGGCCTCTATGGTTTGGGCTTCGAACATCTCCATCTATGGCACCCCGGTGTTGCGACGAACGCTTCCTGAGGTCCCTGAACAATAAAAACCTTATTTGCCTGCCGGTCCTCAGTCCTGTCCCCGCCTAATATGTCCTTAAGTCGGGATTGATCCTTAATTGAGTTTAGACCGTAATCATTCCTATCTAAGTTTCCATTGGTCCCTGTTCTGTTTGGGGTATAACCTGTCCATCCATTGGTTCCGGTGTCACCTTATCAACAACGTTTTCTGCTTGAGTGTCCGTAATCTGACCTTCCTGTTCATGGAGTTGGGGGATGGCTAGGTCATTCTTTTGAGGTTCTGAAGGGATCGTCGTTTCAACCTTGGGTGCATCATCCGGTGATGGTCCATCTTCGGGACCGGGGGATGTGACCGTATTTTCCTTGGCTATGGGCTCCTGTGTTTCCTGGTTCTTTTTGTTCTTTCTCAACAGCAGGAATGCAACAACACCTACTATAGCCAATATTACTATGATGAGAGCCGCTATAATCACTATCGTACCGGTGTTGGATGGATCGGCTGGGCTGTCATCATCTTCCACTTCGATATCGACCGTATCTGAAGTTGCCTCGTTACCTGAGACATCTTCCGCGATGAATCGATAATGAAGTGTGATTCCCTCTGACCCGATCTCTATCTTGTGTTCATTGGTTACGGTCATGTTGATTCGAACATGTTCTCCATCATCGAACCAGTACTCAAGGGTGAGACTCCTCAATCCATCGTTGTCTGCAACCGTGATCGAGAAGGTAAACGATGAGCCTTTCACAACCTTGGTGGAGCTTATGTCCGGTCCGAACATGGGCGGGTCGTTGTCCTTGACAGGTATCTCTCGTGTTTGGGTGGTCAATTCGTTATCGGAGGTATCCTTTGCTTTGACTATATAATGGATATTTTCCTTAGGTCCTACTGGTGCTGTCATAGTTGACCTGTATTCGGTCCCGACAAGGGTCAGCTGGATAACGGTATGAGCTGATGTTCCTAACCAATGCTCGACCTCCACAGTTCTGGTTCCGATATTGTCTGTCACCTTCAGAACGAAATCGAAAGGGTCTCCTGTTGTGCAGACCGAGGGGGTGATGTCTTCGATGGTCGGTGGGTCATTGTCGATCACATCCACCACCT
>JBFYMY010000228.1:0-11722 GCA_041304645.1 Thermoplasmatales archaeon | reverse complement strand
CCGGGATCCGCAAGAACGGCATCAAATGGTTGTCGGATACCTTACCACATATCCTGACATTGGTCCTTGGGACCGTTGTGATGGGACTTTGCAGATGGTGGCTCGCCCCGATCTACCTGCTCATCTCGTTCCTTGGCCTCCTGTGGTTCCTGACCCATATCTGTCCCTACTGCGGGGCTTACGGTTCACCATCCTGCCCGAGCGGGTACGGGCTGCTCTCGGTAAGGTTGGTCTCAAGGAAGAAAGGCAGTTTCAGGAAGGCCTTCCTCAAGAACATCTGGTCCGTTGCCGTAGAATGGTTCCTACCGCTCGTTACCGGAGTGGTCTTCCTGTTCATTTCGTTCGACCCGTTCCTGCTCGCTGCGCTGGTGCTCTTTGTACTAATATCGTTCATAATGCTTCCCCTTGCCTCCAGGAACAAGGGTTGTTCGAATTGCCCCCAGAGAAAGAACTGCCCATGGAAGGGGAATTGAATTCAATCGTCCATGACGCTCGACAGGTGCAGCATGTAGGCCATGATGCCCATGGCCGTGGCCGTTTCCAGTGAGATGTTCTCGCCGGTGAGCTCAAGGTGATGGGGGACGGAGCGGAGCAACGAGGGAGGGAGCCCTCTCTTACCCAGTCCCATTATCAGGCAGACCCTCCCCAAGGGATGGGAAAGCGCCCTGTTCAAAGCACCCTTCATGTCCAGGGCCTTCAAATTGTCCGGGTGCGGAGTGGTGGCCACGGGCAGTCCAAGACCGCTCCAGACCGAGGGCGGTGCGTCCTTGCTGCAGGGGACGAGGACTATCCTGTCCTTCTCCGCAAGCATCCTGATGTACTTGCCCTCCTCCCCCACCGATGTCTCGTTGACGGAGAGGTCAGCGAGCCTCTTCAGGTCGTTCGTGGGAAACCCGATTAGGGCAAGGTCAAGGGAATAGGCCCAGCAGAGGGGAGCCGCCCTTGCCAGGGCCCTGAAGTGGACAGGACCGAGCCTGCCTTCGTAGGTATCGCATAGTGCAAGGACATGGTTATTCTTTCCAACCCTTTTTGGAGCGTTATCCCGTGGAGCCGCTCCGGCCCCTGTCCCCTTTTCCAGTCCCAGGACCCTTTTTACCTTCCTTGAGGCCGCATCATCGCTTCCGGTCATTTCCATGGCCTTCTGCGAGAGCTCATCCGCCCTTTGCGCGTCGTTCAGCCTCCTGAAGGCATTGGAGCACGATGCAAGGACCTCCCCTCTGCGTTCCATCGGGACAAGGGATGTTCTCTCAAGTGCGTTCATCAGGACCCCATGGGCCTTCTCCCGGTCCCCGAGCCTGTCCATGGAATCGGATATCACCGAGAGCATCTTGACAGATGTATAGGGGTCTTCCTCCGTCCGTGCCCTATCCATGAGAGGGACCAAACCCTCTAAGGACGAGGCCTTCCTTGCCAGGTCATTGAAGGCCTGGAGGAGCTCCTGGTCCTTCAGTTCAGAAAGGAGCGATACCGCGCTCCGAAAGGTCCTCATCGCCTCCTCGCCCCTGGATGCTTGGTCCAGCTGGAGCGATAGGTAGGATAATAGCAAGGTCCTGTTCAGGGACCCCCTTCCCTTCCTCAGGGTCCTTTCAATGGCCTCCACGGTCTCGGGCGAAGGCCCCTTATCACGGAAAACGGCCTTTATGACAGCCTTGCCGTTCTCCAGTTCGAAGCCCTTGTTCCCGAGAGAGAGAGTCAATAGTTCCATTCCGAGCTCTGCGTCCGCGCCCTTGGCGCAGGCCTTTATTCCCTCAGATAGACCGTGGCCTGGAGGTATGGCCTTCAGAAGGTCCACGGACCCCCTGCTGAGAATGGAGCCCTTCCTTCGGTCCTCCGACCTCATAGACTCGTGCAGCAGCTCACCCAAAAGTTCGCCCCGCCTCCACTCGGATGTGACCGATGATGCTTCCTTCAGCGCCTCCTCGAGGATGTGTCCCGCCCGGTCCTCATGCATGCTGCCCTTGAATGCTATCTCAACGAGCGCAAGGGCTCTATAATAGGGGTCCTTCATGGACCTGGCACTACCAAGGAGCTCCTCCCCCTTCCGCCCGCGCTTCAGCTCCCTGGATATATTTCTGCAGTTCTGAGGGTCCCCCCCGGAATTGGGCATGGAGGCCCCTATCACCGTTCCCTCTATAAGGCTTGTGAGTGAAAGGGTCTAAACGTACATAGGGCCCGGACTGGGGCCGACATCCTTCTTGACCTTTCCGTTCTTCTCAAGGAGGTCTATCATCTGGTCCAAAAAGGACTTGGCATCGTTGGGCTGAAGACCCGCCCTTTCGGTGAGGAACTCCAGGATCTGCTCCTTGGACTCACCTGAGGCGAGCTTCTCGGAGACTATGGTCTTGTACTTGTTGACCATGAACTCCTCCATTTCCTTGGTCAGGTCCAGGATCTTTATTAGATTGTGGGCCCCAACTACCAGCAAGGTGAGGGCGTCATTGAACTCCAGCTTGCTCAAAGAATGGAGGTCGAGGTCCACCTGTATGACGGGATTGTCATCGCAGCCTACCAGACCGGCCTTCATCAGGTTCAGGTCAGTATTGAGGTGGAGGAGCTTCTTGTACAGCCTCATCCTCTCCGGAACATCGAGTGCGTCAGTGGGAATGATGGGATTTATCACCAGGTTCGCATAGTGCTTTGTCACGACCACCTCGATGTTGAAAGGTATCTTCGGATGCGTCGCCAATATCAGGTCGTTATCCGTTCCCTCAACCTTTCTTATCTCAAGGTCCCAGGGTATGTCCAGGAGGGATTCCGAATCTTCCTTCCCCTCCTTCAGCCAGTTGGAGAACGTCTCCGTCCACTCGTTCATCGTCATCCGGTGCAAAACATGGTATTTATAGTTAAATGTATCCACGGAAATGATAGGATGGGAGAAAGAACGTCATTTCGGGACCAGGTCCGTGCTCAGAAGTGAATAGGCAAGGGCATCGAAGTACTTACCATCCTTGAAGTAATGGTCCCTGAGCCTCCCCTCGAGCCAGAAATGGGCCTTCTCAAGGACCCGTTTTGACCTGTGGTTCGGTTCGAATATGTGCGCTTCCAGTTTGTGGAGCCCAAGGGGGCCGAAGGCATAGTCCGTCAGGGCTGAGAGGCCCTCAACGACGTATCCCTTCCCCCACAGTCCCTTGGCGAGCCAGTAGCCAATCTTTGCCTTGTGGAGCTTGGGTTCGAAGCCCATGAGCCCAATGACGCCCGAAAGCTTACCGGTATCGTTCGGAACGAGCGCGAGGTTCAATGCGGTCCCTTCCTGGAATTCCCTCTTGCTGTTCACTATGAAGCTCAGGGCATCGTCCAATGAATAGGGGAACGGTATCATAAGGGTGTACACCACCATATCACGGGATGAGATGCAGTTTTCGATATCCGGTGCATCCTTCATCTCAAGAGGCCTCAGGCTGAGCCTCTCGGTCGTTAAGGGAAGTGCAGGCCATTCATTCATCCTTATCATCCTCTTAAGGGGATCGAACGCATCATACAGGAGGAGAGGTTCCGTATTTAAGCCTTATATACTAACAACTGTTAGGGGGTGGCAAGACATATCCTCCCCCCGGGTCCCTGTAGAGGTCCTGGGCGTTGATCGGGAAAGGGGTGACAATATGGACATAAAGGTTGAGAACGTAGTTGCCTCCGGCTCCGCCGGTACGACGCTGGACCTTCAGAAGATATCGATGGCCCTCGATGATGCCGAGTACGAACCCGAGAAGTTCCCAGGGCTCATATACAAGCTCAAGGAGCCCAAGACCGCGATGCTCCTCTTTACCTCGGGGAAGCTCGTGTGCACGGGTGCGAAGAACATAGAGATGGTGAACGAGGCCGTGCGGATTGTCCTCAAGAACATAGAGAAGATAGGGATAAAGGTCGCAAAGAACCCTGAGATAAAGATACAGAACATAGTTGCGACGGCGGACCTGAAGAAGGAATTGAACTTGAACACCATAGCGATATCTCTGGGGCTCGAGAAGGTCGAGTACGAGCCCGAACAGTTCCCCGGTCTTGTTTACAGGGTCGATAAGCCCAGGGTCGTCATGCTTCTGTTCGGCTCCGGGAAGATAGTCTGCACCGGTGCCAAGGAGATTAAGGACATAGACCTCGCGCTCCAGGAAGTCGTCAAAGAGCTCACCGATGCTAACCTGATATAACTAAATAATGACCTATTTATAAAATATTATATTAATTTAATTATTACCTTCGGGTTCATTACATCCATATCTCACCGGGGCAGTTCTTTGCCCAGCTCCGGCAAAGGAAAAATAGTAGTGGACTTACTAAAGGTTACTTGGAGGGATCACCTGACCGGCGTCCTGAGAGCTCGTATCATCGGGCGCTCGATCTTTGATACCTAGTGTTCTGGCAATGGAGCTAGGGATCCCTTCCGGGTTATTCTCTGGACCGAGGCGAGGACGATGAAGGCAAGACAGCAGACGTTTATCCTGATGATAGGTGTGCTATTGGTAATCCTTGGGTTGTTACCTCAAATGACCGGAGGCACCGAACGGCCGTATGGACCTCCTTCCCGTGCAGACGATTTTGGACTGGATATGAACATCTCGGACGCATCTATGGCCTCGTTCTTGGGTGAGGGTGGATGGGATGCGGCAGGTTTTTCGGTTTCCCGGGCAGGGGATGTGAACGGCGATGGGATGGATGATATGATCATAGGTGCCCAGAACAATGGTGCTGGAGGCGCAGGAGCCGGACAAACCTATCTCATCTTCGGTAAGGCGTCCGGTTGGTCGATGGACACTAATCTTAGCCTGGCCGATGCCTCTTTCATAGGTGAGGATGATGGTGATAATTCCGGACATTGTGTGGCGGATGCCGGTGATGTGAACGGTGATGGTTATGATGATTTCCTCATAGGTGCGAACAAGGATGAGGACGGCGGGAACGGGGCTGGTCAGACATACCTCATTCTCGGTAAGGCGTCAGGGTGGACGATGGACACCGACCTGAGCTTGGCCGATGCCTCGTTCATAGGCGAGGATGACGGTGACAATTCCGGTCATACGGTGGATGGGGCGGAGGATGTGAACGGTGACGGGTTCGATGACATCCTCATAGGGGCCTATGGGGACGAAGATGGAGGCGGTGGAAACGCAGGTCAGACCTATTTGATATTGGGTAAAGCCTCGGGCTGGGCAATGGATACTGACCTCAGCCAGTCCGATGCATCGTTCTGGGGTGAGGAAGGTGGGGATTGGTCGGCCTATTCGGTTGCGGGCGCCGGAGACGTGAACGGGGATGTTTTCGATGACCTCCTTGTCGGGGCCTCCGACAATGATGCTGGCGGGAATGCCGCTGGCCAAGCCTATCTGATACTGGGAAAGGCCTCAGGTTGGGCGATGGATACGGACCTATCAGCTTCCAGTGCGTCCTTCTGGGGCGAGGAAAGCGTTGACTATTCCGGTATCACGGTATCAGGACCGGGAGATGTGAACGGTGATGGATATGACGATATCTTCATCGGGGGTTCGAACAATGATGAGGGTGGGGACAATTTCGGTCAGTACTATCTGATATTGGGCAGGGCGACAGGCTGGGCGATGGATACCGATCTGAGCCTCTCCGATGCTTCGTTCATAGGAGAGAGCGGTGGAAGCTGGACGGGCAGGCAGGTATCGGGTGCCGGTGATGTGAACGGTGATGGGTATGCTGACCTTCTTGTAGGGGATTCCTATGATGATGAGGGTGGTTCTGGTGCTGGCCAGACA
The DNA here is from genome assembly GCA_041304645.1 of Thermoplasmatales archaeon. GTDB lineage: Archaea > Thermoplasmatota > Penumbrarchaeia > Penumbrarchaeales > Penumbrarchaeaceae > JALOTP01. Next base: position 6,008 of record JBFYMY010000228.1, on the reverse strand, counting down.
TACTTGGTCTACGGTAAGGCATCCGGTTGGTCCATGGACCAATACCTGAACCAGACGGAAGTTTCGTTCACTGGTGAGGATGCGAACGATCAAGCAGGGTATTCAGCGTACGGTGCGGGAGATATCAACGGGGATGGGAACGAGGATATCCTTGTAGGGGCCCCTGGGGACGAAGAAGGAGGTCCCCAAGCAGGTCAGGCCTTTCTGATATCGATCGAAGGCTTCTCTGAACCGTTGGTCGTGTATGATATCAAGGTCAGGAACGGAATGGGGGATGAGGTCTCAGCGGCCGATATAGGGGAAACGGTCCTCATAGAGATGACGGGCCTGGACAGGAATGCCTCCCACATGGACAAGGCAAGGGTGAACGTGACCTTCAGCACGGGGAAGCCTGGACAGATAACTCTCGGTCTGATGGAGACCGGCCTGAACACTGGTCTGTACCGCGGGTCGTACAAGGTCAATGCAAATGCAGATTATTTCGTCAAGATGAGGTTCTCTTCCTATATCGACCCTGGAAAAAATCGCAATGTGGTCGTTGATTATCCCTACAGACCTGAATCTGTGTCGACCCTTGGTGTCTATTCCAGCCCGGCAGGTACATCGACCATGGACAAACTGGACCTTGGTCAGACAGGTTTTTTCAAGTGCTCAGGTCTGGATTCCAATAAGTTGGCAGTGGATAAGGCGTTCGTAAACCTCACCTCCGACAGGAACTCGAGCTTCCGAGAGATGATGGTGATGACCGAGACCGGTCAAGCCACTGGGACCTATATTGTGGCATTCACCGTCCCCTATACGATGCAGTATTTCGAGAACATAACGCTGACATCGGTAGAGACCCCAGCGGTGGGCACAAGGTTCATGGTCCATACCCCGGTCCAATTGAGGGCGACCGGGCCCTACCTGGAAGCTGTGGAGGACATTGAGTACAGGGTCGGGTTCTATAACTTCGGTTATAGCTCTGTGACCTGGACCTTGACGACGGACGCATACTGGTTGACATGGGACGGTACGAAGAATGAACTTTTCGGGACACCACGGAACATCGATGTCGGCAAGGACATCTGGAAGGTCATGGTCACGATATCGGATGATCAGGAGAACAGGTTCGAGTTGATATATGACCTCACTGTTAGGAACATGGACCCGTCGGTGATAACGGAGCCGCTGACCGAATGCATCGAGTACGATCCCTACTACCTTGACCTGGATTCGAACGATGACGAGGGCGGTGAGACGACATGGTATCTCAATACCGATGCAGATTTCCTTAGTATAGAGAAGGATACCGGTATCTTGAAAGGTAACCCGATAGGTGTGGACATAGGGGGATATATCGTCAATGTCCAGGTAAGGGACGGGAAAGGGGGGATCGGTGCTCTGATCTATAATCTGACGGTGATCGGGAGGAACGATGGACCCCAGATCACTACCACAGACATCAAGCAGGTCGAACAGGACACTCCGTTCAGGAGGGATTATGATGTATTCGACCCTGATGAGGGGGACACCCATCACTGGACACTGAGGACCGATGCGGATTGGTTGGGCATGGAGAACGATACCGGGGTATTGTTCGGGAAACCTGACGGGTATGATGTGGGCGATTGGCTGGTGAACATCACGGTCACCGACAAGGGGGGGTTGAGAGACAGCCGAGAGTTCACGTTCCGGGTCATAGATATGAAGGATAGACCCGTGTTCGATTCTGTTCCCGAAGACACCGAACTGCTCCATGGGAGGCCATACTATTTCGATCTTAACGCATCCGACCCTGACAAGGAGACGATATTGGTCTTCTCGATGGATACGGAACCCGAGAGCGATATGGCAATCGACCCAAGGACAGGAGAGGTCCATTGGATCGCATCCTTCAGGTCCATGCCAGGGACCGGTGATGGGATGGTGGTCAGGGTGAGGGTGTCCGATGGTGAGCTGTTCTCGGTCCATGAGTTCACCATCAGGGTGATCCCCACGATGTCGCCCACCGTTGAGCTCTTGTCTCCAGTGTTAGGGTCCAGGACCCTTTCGTCTTATGCATTGTTAGAGTGGTCGGGGTCCGATCCCGAGAACGAACCTTTGACCTATACCATCTACCTTGCGGACAGCATGAGCTCTATCTCGGCAAAAAGGGCCGATGATATCGTTGCTGAAGGGATCACAGAGGAAAACCTCAATAGGACTGGACTGGTCCAGGGGAAGACCTATTACTGGACGGTGGTACCGGATGACGGCTGCACCCAAGGCACATGCTCGAACGGTATCTTCAGTTTCAGGGTGAACAGCAGACCTGTTCTCAAGAAAGTGGAGGACCGGACCTTAGAGGTCGATGTGAGGTTCAGACTCAAATTGTCGGGTAGCGATGGCGACCAGGATGATACGCTGCGGTACGAACTTGTCAAGGGGCCGTCCGGGTCGACGGTAAAGGCGGAGACCGGGATGATCGAATGGACCCCAGGGGCCGATCAGGTCGGGACCCATACGATCACTATCAGGGCGAAAGACGGGTTTGAGGGTGCGGTCATATCCTTCGATATTGAGGTCGTGGAGAGCTCTGGAACGAACCTGGGGTTGATACTGGGCGCCTTCATTTTTATCCTGATGATAATCATCATCGCACTGGTCCTTTTCATCGTCGTGTTCAGAAAGAGGCCTTCGCAGGAGGAAACGGTGATCGAGGAGGATGATGAGGAGTCGAAGAGGATACGCGAGGAATTGGACCAGCTCCGGAGCGAGAAGGATTGGGAGGCGACCCATTCAAAGCCGTCCGATCAGGTTGTGGCTTCGGTGCCTTCCTCTGTTACAGAGGCCCACGCCCAGGACAGGACATTGAAGAAGATGAGCTATGAGGACCTATATGGACAGCCCGCGCCTGACAGGACAGAGGAACTGACGACGGTCGAGCTGAAGGGTGAGCTAGAAAAGCTCACGGAAGAACTTAAGGACAGTATGGAACGGACCTAAGGAACGAGATGGATCGGGGCCAAGTTTCGATAGACGCTCGTCCCAGAACCATTAAATACCCATCCCAGTTCCCATTCCTATTTGACCACTGTAGGGTATGAAGAAAATCCGTTCATCCTGCGAACACTGGACCATTGAGGACCTTCTTGCCCTGTTCGGTCAGGAGGCGATGAGGTGAAGATCGATAGTCCGATCACTTACGTGATGATGGTCTGTTTGACGATACCCTTGTTCGGAGCCTTGGTCGGTGGGACCATTCAGAATGGTAACGGTCCGAAAGGCATAACGGGGATCCATGAGGACGGGTCGCAGCTCGTCCAGCCCTCGTCCTTCATAGAGAACGGAGGTCAGTGGGATGATGGCCTCCTTTTCGTGGGCGAGACCCCCTTTGGGCACATAGGTCTTGGACCTGATTGTGTCTATTACGATGTCAAGGATATGAACGGTCCTATCCCCCTACATGACGATATGCTGCAGCCTACCTCCAATGGACCGTCAGAGGTCCCTATCAACGGTCTTACGGGATGTATCTTCAAGTACACATTTGAGGGGTCGAAACCTGTAAAAATCCGAGGGGAGGATGAACTACCCCACTATACAAATTATTTCATGGGCAACGATCCGGGCAGATGGGCGACAAACGTCAAGAGCTACGGGAGGGTCGTTTACGAGAACCTCTGGGAAGATATCGATATGGTATTCTATTTCGGTGAGGAAGGACCGAAATACGACATGAACATAGGAACGAAAGCATCAGTGGATGATATCCGGATCCATGTTGAGGGACAGAGGGCAATGACGTTCAAGGACAGGGACCTTGTGGTGAGCGGTCCCGGTCAATATTCCATCATGGACAGCGGTCTAATGGCCTATGAGCTTGGTAATAGAGAGAAGGAGATAGATGCAAGGTATAGACCTATCTCCAAGGATACCTTTGGCCTAACTATATCGGAATGGGACCGGAAGGGACCCGTTGTCGTTGACCCAGCTATCGTTTCTACCTATCTTGGAGGGGACAGTTCGGACAATGCATACAGCGTTGGAACGGACAATGATGGAAATATTATCCTGTTCGGATGGACATATTCATCGGATTTCCCGACCATGCCCGGGTCCTATGACCAAACCCTTGGAGGGTCCGGTGACCTCTTCGTATCGAAGTTGGATAGTACCGGTTCCAACCTCATATTCTCGACATATATCGGCGGGAGCGGGTACGATTATTACTACTATTACGGTGGCATGTCGGTGATGGATGATGGGATACTTGTCAGCTCGATATCATCATCTACCGATTTCCCGACCACTGCTGGTTGTTACGACAGCACTTTAGGGGGAACATACGATGCCACGTTCACGAAATTGAGCCTGAACGGGACCATGCTAATCTATTCATCATATTTCGGAGGTTCGAACTACGAATATATCTACGATGTTTGCTCATCAGATGATGGTGGACCATGCCTGTTGGGGTCCACCTATTCCTCGGACATGCCTACGACCACCGATGCTTTACAGGATAGTTTGACCGGTACCGCAGATTGTTTTGTTGCAAGGTTCTCATCTGACGGGAATTCTTTGGAGGCTTCGACCTACTTTGGGGGGTCGGGGACGGACACTCCGCAGAGGGTCCTGACCGATATCAATGGTGATATCCTGATCAGCGGAAGCACTACCTCTTCGGATTTCCCGACCGTTCCTGGATGCTATGATACCACGAGCAATGGGGGTGGGGATTCATTCGTGACCATAATTGATAGGGACGGTAAGTCGCTCATTGCCTCTACCCTACTTGGTGGTTCATCCTCCGATACCCCTCACGGTATGGCTACTGACCCGAGCGGTAATGTCCTTCTTTTCGGGTTTACGTCATCGAACGATCTCCCCACTACGAGCGGGGCTTATCAGGAGACCTATATCGGGGGAGGGGATTCGTTCGTGACCGTGATGGACCCTACCCTGACTTCGGTCCTATCATCGACATTCTTCGGCGGTACATCGGATGAATCACCAGTAAGCATCAAGGCAGATTCTCTGGGGAACATCGTCATCGCGGGAGCATGCCTCTCGAACGATATGCCAACGACCGATGATGCCGAGGACCGTACATACAACGGAGGGCAGGATTTCTTCTTAGGGATCCTATCTAGTGACCTTTCAGAGTTGGTATATTCCACATATTACGGGGGGTCTGGACAGGAATCGGGTGGAGAACTGTGCATAGACCCTCTGGGAAAGATATTGGTGGCAGGTCGCACGAACTCCACCAACATGCCAGTTTCCGCTTCAGCCTTCCAGGAGGAGAAGAGGGGATCGAGCTTCTACGTCGATGCGTTCGTCTTCGGGAAGGAGCATTTCACAGTGTCCGAACCCCTTTCGGTGAATTCGGTCAAGACCTATTCGGATGAGAACTGTACTGTGGAAATGAAGGTGTTCGACCTCGGAGAGAGGGTCTATATAGAGCTATTAGGGACCGACAGCAACTCATCGAGAAGGGACGGGGCCCTCGTCAATATTACCTTCCTCAAGGGCTATCCCCAGGACTTCAGCAAGGTCCTTATCGAGACGGACAAGAACAGTGGCAGCTTCAGAGGTTCATTCATCGTTCCTGTAGATGCGGAATACCTGGGCACATTGAGGACCTATTCGAGGAAGGACCCGATGAAATGGGGGGACATACTCATCGATTATCCGTTCAGACCCTCATTCGTCAGCACCCTTTCTGTCCATGAGAGCGAAATATCGTCCATATCCATAGACAAAGCGGACCTGGGACAGACGGTCTTCTTCAAAGCCATTGGGATGGATTCGAACCCAATGACGATAGACAAAGCCTTCGTAAGCCTGACATCCGACAGGGACCCGACCTTCACCCGGCTTGTGGTCCTATTGGAAACTGGTGTTTCCACCGGGACCTACATAGGACCCTGCACAGTACCTTTGACCATGGGATATTTCGAGAACATCACAGCAAGGTCGGTGGAGACACCCGCCCGGACGCTCGTCCTGATGGTCCACACACCGGTCAAGCTCAGGTGCGA
>JBFYMY010000227.1:0-8837 GCA_041304645.1 Thermoplasmatales archaeon | reverse complement strand
CATTCTGAGCAGGGACCGTAGAGGTGGACAGGTCCTTATCGTGCTCCCGCCTCCTCGTGGGGTCAAGGAGGGTCTCCTTGGCATTATTTATCCTCCTCATCTCCTCATTGGCGGCCTCCCGGAGCTTGGGGGGAAGGCCCCCCATCATGTCCGGATGGTACTGGACGGCGAGCTTCTTGTAAGCCTTCTTGATCTCGACCTCCGATGCGGTCCTCTCGACGCCGAGCAATTTGTAACAGTTCAATTCGGTCATAGGTCCACCCTCGTTCTCCATTTCAGGACAATGCCCTGGAAAACCACCTGAAGCAAAAAATGGAGGATTTCCCTATTTATGTGCTTGGATGCCGTTATCAATCGTGATGAAATTGAACGGTCCTCATAGAAACAGGCCGGAAAGGATTAACATAGACCTCCTCCAATCCTGCCCGGTCCATGACACTTAAGACCCTTCGTCTCTCCGCCGGGACCGCCAGGGTCCTCGCCCTCCTTGATATCAGGTCCGATGCCCTCCCCACCACCGGTTACATCATGGCCGGGGACACGTGCATGAACTCATGCGCGTTCTGCGCGCAATCTTCCGCTCTCGGGGGTGCCGGAGGGAACGATCTGAGCAGGATATCATGGCCCCCATACCCCTATGATGTGGTCATGAATGCGTTGAAGGGAGCAGGCCTAAAAGGATTGAAGAGGCTCTGCGTCCAGTGCCTGATGGACCCCCCTCTCCTCTCCGAGCTTCCAAGGTTCGTAAGGGACCTGAAGGAGGCCTCAAACCTCCCGCTATCTCTCTCGATATCCCCCCTCTCTTCCGAGTACCTGAAGAAGTTGAAGGATGCCGGGGCCGACAGGGTAGGGATTGCGCTGGATGCGGCTTCGTCCGATATCTTCGAAAGGGTGAAGGGCAAGGGCGTAGGGAATCCGCAATCGTTCGATACCGTGAAGGAAGGTCTGCTGAGGGCAGTGAAGGTCTTCGGTCCCGGGAACGTATCAACCCATATCATTGTTGGATTGGGGGAGACCGATTCCCAGGTTTTGGAGGTCCTGAAGTGGTCCTGGAACAATGGCATCATCGTTTCATTGTTCGCACTGACGAAGGTCAGGGGAGGTCCTGACCTTGGACCGCCGCCCCATATCGGAAGGTACAGGGCCCTGCAGGCGGTGAGACATCTCGTGATGGAGCTGGGTATCGTCGATGGGATATCGACCGACGGTTCCGGGAAGCTTGTTTCCATTCCTGATATCGAAGCTTTCGATAGAGAGGACTGGAAGAGGGCTTTCGAAACAAGGGGCTGCCCTGACTGCAACAGGCCCTATTACAACGAGAGGCCCGGAGGGACCATCTACAATCACCCCCTTCCATTGAGGGAAGAACAGGCCACGATAGCACTAAGGGAGGTTTCGAAATATGTCAACGGGAGTTGAATGGAGGGTCCTGAGACATGAGATGACCAAGAGGAGCGCGGCCATGAACATGGGCATCGATGAGGCCATACTGAACTCCGTATCAGAGGGAAGGTCCCCACCCACACTGAGGTTCTACATGTGGGCGCCCACAGCGGTCTCCATAGGTTACTTCCAGGGGCTGGAGCTCGAGGTGGACCTGGATGAATGTCGGAAACGGGGGGTGGATGTGGTTAGGAGGATAACCGGGGGGGGAGCGGTATACCATGATACGAACTTGGAGCTCACCTATTCCGTCGTCGTGAAAGAGAGTTCGGGTATCCTGCCAAAGGACATTCTGGGCTCCTACAAGGCCGTATGTGCTGGGATCATCAAGGGGATGGAGAAGATGGGCGTGAAGGCCGAGTTCAGACCCCTGAACGACCTGGTCGTCAACGGCAGGAAGATATCGGGCAACGCGCAGACAAGGAGGCAGGGATGCATCCTGCAGCACGGGACCATGCTCATGGGCGTCGATGTCGATTCGATGTTCTCCGTCCTTAAGGTCCCCGACGAGAAATTGCGCGGCAAGATGGTGGAGGGGGTCAAGGCATCGGTGACATCCCTTAAGCAGGAGATCGGAGAGCTCCCTGACCCAACGGTTCTTGCAGATGCCGTGGAGGGAGGGATGACCTCCACTTTACCTGGGAAGTTCGTCCATGGGGCGATATCGAATGAAGAAGAGGCCGATGCTGGGAGGATAGCCAAAGAGCGCTATCTTAGCCAGGCCTGGACAAGGAAGAGGTGATAGAATGGCTTGGAAGGTCCAGGGCGCATGCGACAGGAAAGTGCCAGGTGGAAAACTGATAAGGGTCAGGGTGGAGTTCGAGCTCGGGCAACAGGACAAGCTCATATCTGTCAAGGTCTACGGCGACTTCTTCATGCACCCGGAATCGCTCATAGAGGATATTGAGACCGTTCTTCTTGAAAGCGGTCTTGACATCGAGCGTGCAAGGTCCAGGTTGGATTCCCTGTTCAAGAGGCCCGATGTCAGCGTGTTCGGGGCCGGACCCGAAGATTTCATTGCGACCTTCGAGACGGCAGTTGCGGATGCCAGGTACGGATCGATAAAAGGGTGACATAGGCCCTTTCATCCAATATCGGAGCGGTGGAACCATTTATTAGTCCATAGTGCCCTCCGCCAAATGATATCGCACCAGGGGGTAAAGCGAACTGAGACCAAAAATGGTCCTTTCAGGGGTTGGAACCATACTTCTGGTCTTCCCGCTCACCATGGTCCTCCCGTTCATAGTGGGCCTTCTCTTCAAAGAGGACATCATGTTCCTGGTCAGATGCTTCATCCTCCCGGCACTGGCAACGTTCACGGTCGGATTTGCCTTCACAAAGTCCTTCGGGAGAGCAGACAGACCTACCGACGAGATGAGACCCTCCGAATCCCTGATAGTTGTGGCCTTCGTCTGGTTGGTGGCTAGTCTGTTCGGAGCCCTGCCGTATGTCCTTAGCGGAGCCATACCCAATATCATAGATGCCTACTTCGAGACGATGTCCGGGTTCACCACGACCGGAGCGAGCGTCATCTCGGATGTGGATGCCGTCCAAAAATCCGTTCTTTTCTGGAGGGCTTTGACCCAGTGGCTTGGGGGGATGGGTATCATCGTCCTTGTCGTTGCGTTCTTCTCCAGGTACCTTGGGGGTTACAAAGCAGGACTGCTGATGTTAAAGGGGGAGGTACCAGGTCACAGCACGGAGAAGGTGGTTCATAGGCTTAAGGACACGGGTAAATACCTTTTCTTCACTTACGGAATAATGACTTTGTTCGGCACTGTGATACTATCCTTATTAGGGATGACCGTATTCGATGCCATTTGCCACACCTTCACTGCGTTGGCCACGGGCGGATTCGGGAACCATACCGAGAGCATATATTATTACAGAAACCTGCCGACATATATACCCCTCCAGCTAGCTCTTGGACTATTGATGGTACTTGGAAGCACCAGTTTCGTCCTCCATTACAATCTCATATTCAAACGGGACTGGAAGATATATCTTAAAAGCCCGGAGTTGCGGGTATATCTCTCTATACTTCTGATCGTAATTTGCATCGTCACATTGGACCTGGCTTTGAACAGATATTACGGTCCCTGGGAATCCCTTTTGAATTCTTTTTTTACGATCGTAACAATGAACTCCACAACCGGATATGCTACAGAAGATTTTGGTAAATGGTCATCCCTTTCCCAATTCCTCATCATCCTGGTAATGCTCTTTGGTGGGATGACGGGATCGACATGCGGGGGATTGAAGACCGCAAGGCTGATGGTCGTGAACAAAGCTGTTACCAGGAGCCTTATCAGGATCGGTCATCCTAGGGCGATTAAACCTATACGCATCGGTGGTGTGTTAATCCCAGAAAAGGTGATCAAGATGATCGGGATGTTCGTATTCGGATACATCCTCACCTTTATCCTAGGTACTTTTCTCCTCACTCTCACAGGGTTGGATTTCATGTCAAGCATCTCCGCATCCGCTGCTACCCTTGGGGGTGTGGGTCCCGGTCTGAATGTGGTCGGACCCTGGAGTAATTATTCATCTCTCTCCATTGCTGCCAAGCTTATATTGACAACTCTCATGTGGCTCGGGAGGTTGGAACTTATAACTGGTTTTGTCATCTTCCTCCCATCGACCTACAGGAAGTGACCGCAATATTTTATGAAGGTCCGTCCCGATACCGTTCCAATGATAGATGCCCTGGATGTGATGATGGACCACCGTATAGCTGACCTTGAACCCCGCAAGCTCACCACTGCAGGGAAAGCAAAGGAGATCGTTTGGAGGAAACCCTGGTCTGAGGGGCTCGAACCTCACTTCCTCCTTGAGGGTCTCTACATGGTGGCATCTGGAATAAGGCCGTCGTCGTTCCATCATCCCTCTTCCGAGCGTGAGATAGCGCTCTTGAACGGGGTTGCTTACGAACTGGGGTTGGGTATGAGGGTCAGGCTCGCCGGGAAGAAGGTCTACAAAGTGTGGTTGGCAGGCCCCAAGACCTTCGATATCGTTCGGACCCTGCCGGACATCACCGAGGATATGGGTCACAAGGAGTTCGTAACGGCACAGATAGGATTGGCGAACATGACGGGCAGGTTCCTTGGGTATCCTGAATGCTGTGTCCGCTCCTTCGTGGAGCATCTGATGGCAGGGACCGACCAGGACCTCGAGGCGATGGAAGCGCTGAAGAAGGTGAAGGACCCGGACCCGAGTGCCTATTTCGTCGAGAGGTTCGTTCCCTGCAGACCGGATTGCCCCGATGCCATAGTTGAAGGGAAGCGCATCGAGGGAGCCCTATCGAAACAAGCGCCGGACCTGCTGCCCGATTACCTGAGATTGAGGGATGAACATATGGAGGAGGTCCGGTCGGGGGCTATTGTCAGAGAGAAGAAGGCTCGTGACCTCTCTTTGGTAAAAGCGGGATCAGGGTAAGATTGTCATGCAATTAGGGCAATATGGTGCGAGTAATTACCCTGTTTAAGGTTCTCATATTAATATATTTTTATTTTATTAGGGTAATATATATATACATATTACCCCATTTCTGCTCATGGGATCATTGGACCCGGCCTATCTTGATACTATCAAGTTGACCCCAGACCTGACCAGGGTCCTTACAACCCTTGCCACATATCAAGGAAGATGTGGCTCGTTCGGAGGACTGGACAGTGAGCTACTGGAGGAATTGGGGAAACTAGCGAAGATAGAGTCGATCGGGTCCTCTAACAGGATCGAAGGGATAATCATCGAGCAAGGAAGGTTGGAGGAAATATCCCTTGCCTCCTCCTTGCCTAAAGGACGTTCCGAATCGGAGGTCGCAGGGTACAAGGACGCTCTGGAAATGATCCATAGGTCATTTCGGAACCTCACGATCGATACGAGAACGATGATGGAACTTCACGAGCTCGTTTACAGCTACACCCCGATAAGAGGCGGTTCATGGAAGACCAGCGAGAACTATATAATCGAGCGTGATGGGAACAGGACCCGCACCAGGTTCGAGCCTGTTAAGGCCAAGGACACTCCTGGAGCGATGGACGATCTCATCAGGGAATATTCGATCGCCACATCCATGGGATATGACCCGCTTCTGACCGTTCCATTGTTCGTGCTGGACCTACTGTGCATACATCCTTTCATGGACGGGAACGGTCGGGTGGCAAGATTGGTAACGCTTCTCATGCTCTACAAGGCTGACCATTATATCGGGAGGTATATTAGCCTGGAGAGGGTGATCGAGCAGACCAAGGATGGCTATTACAGGTCCTTGATGCTATCATCTCAACGGTGGCATGAGAGAGCCCATGACCCTCTGCCATGGCTCTCATATTTCTGGATGGTGCTCATCAGGGCCTATAGGGAGCTTGAGGACCGGGCTTCCAGGTTTCTCAAGGGGAGAGGTTCCAAGACCCTTAAGGTCAGAAGGTCTGTCCTATCCCTTCCTGAGCCCTTCTCCCTATCGGAGATCATCAAGGATTGCCCCGGGGTCTCACCAGATATGGTCCGGCATGTCCTGAAGGGTATGAGCAGGGAAGGTGTTATCGTGGCAACTAGCAGGGGTAGGGGAGCTCGATGGAAAAGAGCTGGTAATGGCACCGTTCACCAGTGAGAAGTTCGGAGTAAGACCGTATCAAACCAGTGGGTCCTCCACCTTGCCCATGAAGAGGAACTGCCCGGTGGCCTTGTGCTGTATTATGAACATGAACGGATGGTCGGCATGGAACTCCACGGGTTGCGGTTCGCTGCCCCCTATACCCGCACCCTCGGACATAACTACGGCAGTTGCAGCAGCGGCCTCCGTTCCCTCCTCATCGACCTTCACGAACGATTGATGGATCACGTCGGAGATGTAGAGCCCACCATCCTTTGGCTGCTTGATACCGGAGAAATCTGCATCCGGGTCGAAAGCGGTCGGCATCCCCATGTCCTTCAAGACACTGTTCATGAAGTATTTCTGCTCGAATTCGAACTTCGGGAGCCACAGGTCCACCCACTCGGCATGCATGGAATCGTGGAGGCGGGCGAACTCCCCCTCGGTCATCCTCAGTGATGACGGATCAGCGTCCCTGTCCGTTGGGAGCACGATGAACATGGAGAGCTCGTCCCCCTTGTAAGGCAGCTCCAGCATCTTGAGACCGTCCTTCTCGCCGTAGAAGAGGTCGATCTCCTCATCGCACATCTTCATCATATCTGCCCTGGTCTCACTGCCGGAAGCATTGAGGAAATATTCCTCCTCCGTCGCGTTCTTGTCGAACTCGTAGGTCCACTGGCCCTTGAAGTAGATGGCATTGGTCAGGACGAGGTAGGCTTCGTAGAGAGCATCAGGCGAGAGGATATCCTTTATCATGTCATGGGTCTGTTCCTCCACCCATTCGTTTATCGTATCGGCGGCACCATCCGGATCTCCCCAGAAGTCAAGTTCCTCTCCGTGGGCCAGATAGTAGTCCTTCAGGATGTCGATATATTCCTTCTTGGGATGTTCTCCCTGCCTGAGCCAGTAGGCGTTCGCCGTGCTCAGCTCGAACTTCTGGGAAGGGTCGTTGATCCGCGATTGGACGGAACGGAACAGGCTATGCCGTTCGCTGTCGTTCACCGGCAGCTTCAGGACCTCCGCCATCTCGGTCGCTGTCAGGCCCCTTGCCCCCTCATAGGCCATTCCCAGGGCTATGGTGATGCTGTAGGGGGAGTAGAACACGTTGCCCCCGGTGTCCAGGTAAGGGTAGAGGTCGAAGGCGAACGTGTTGGATGCATTGACGAGCTCGTCCGACATCATCATGTCGTACTTGGTCCCTATGGGCCTGCCCTGTTCGGCCTCCTTCTGTATGCATCCGCTGAGGACGACAGGGAGCGCAAGGGCCAATGCGAGCAGGGGTATCGTCCATTTCTTTGGCATGGTTCTCACGTCATTTGATAGGTAGGGTCTATTAATATCGACATTGGAACGAGTTTTATACAGTCATAACTAACGAGGGTCCTCCACTTTTCCCATGAACAGAATGGAGTTAGTCTCCTTGTGCATTATGAAGAACATGAAGGGGTGGTCAGCCCTGAACACAACAGGTTTATTTCCCCCTATTGAGAAATTCGTCATCACCACCGCAGTGGCTGCAGCAGCTTCTGTTCCTTCCTCATCCACTCTGACATATGCTTTATGATAGACATTACCGATCCAAGCATCATAGTCTGTCATCCCGGAGAAATCGGCACCAGGGTTGAACGCTTCGAGCATACCAAGGTCCTTGAGGTCCTCTTTCAGCTCGATCGATGGTGTTGTTATTTCGAACTTGGGCAGGTAGACATCGACCTCTCCAGCTTTCTCAATCTTTCGACCGATTTTGTTCAGGTACGATGTGCTGAGAGCGGATTCCAGGTCAGAAATCGGTCCTTTAGGGAGAAGGACCACCATGGATAGATCACCTCCCGCATAAGGAAGCTCTATGGCCTGCAGCTTGTCATCCTTATAGTAGTCCAATCCCTCCTCTACCTTCATTCCCATGGTCGGGACCTTGACCATATCTCCGGAGGATAATTTGAAATCCGCATCCTTGGTCTCATTCGCATTGAACTGATGGAGCCATTTTCCGAGGAAATATATGGCATTGGTCAGGACCATTATCGTACTCCCATCTATGGACCTTTCCGGTAACAGCTCCTTGATACGCTCATTGGTCTGGTTCTCAACCCATTCATTGATCTTCATTCTAGCCCCTTCCGGGTCGGAGCTGAAGTCCAGCTCCTCAATTCCTCCAAAGTAGAAGTCTTCGATCGTCTCATAGAACGATTGGTGGAAATGGGAGCCTTCAAGGGGCCATATCTTGTTAGGGGATGATAGCTCATAGTCATCTGTCCCGTTCTTTATCTGGTTCTGGACCCTGGCGAAGGAGCCTCTTCGGACCGTGTCGTTGTCCGGGAGATGGAGGACATCCGCCATCTCCTTTGCAGTGTTGCCTCTGGCGCCTTCGTAGGTCATCGAAAGAGCTGTGAATATCGAGTAGGGGGAGATGAAGACGTTCTCGCTCCCGTTCAGTAGCTCAAGATAAAGATCGATGCCGAACTGGTTCATTGCATGGGTGATATCAGAGATGCCTTCGGAGGTGACGTTCCTATCATCCAGGCCCTCTCCTGTCCATAGGTCTATCTTATCCTTTATTGTCCCATCATTATCCCTCTTCAGGTCCATCAGGACCATGGCACCTATTATGGCAACCCCTAGCATCAATGCCACTGTGAAGATGGCGATTATGCCAAATGCTATCCTCCTGTCCATGAGGAAGGATGGGCATCGGTGCTATTAAAGTAGAATGGAACAAAGATGGGACGACTATGGTTAGGGACCTTGGCCGGACCTTATTTTGGGTCCAGCGATCGCCTTTTCAATTCCGAGAGGTCCC
>JBFYMY010000226.1:0-6668 GCA_041304645.1 Thermoplasmatales archaeon | reverse complement strand
ATGAACCCTCTCCACGTCTTGCCGTCCCCAAGGTACCTCCTCCCGTCCCGGCGGGTCTTGCCGAGGTCCACTGGTGTCCCCCCTCCCAGGAATGGAGCGAAGGTGTTCGCGGTCATGGCAGGGAGGAGGATAACGATGGTCCTGAGCAGGTCCAGCATTATGGATGCAAGGGTCAGGTCCGGTGACATCGACCGCACTAATCCTTGAAGGTGCTCTTAATCGTTTTCACCAGACGAGCACTGGTCCAGCCGCATCGGGGGATTTTGGAAATATTTAAGATTGAATAGGCCCTATGGATAAGGGCCATGCCATACGTTCCGCTCGGTGGACAGCAGTCCAGACCCCCCATCCCGCAGCAGCGGCCTTCGGGCGGTTTTCGACCGCCCCTCCTTTCGGCCGCGCTCTTGGTCCTCTATCTCATCTATATAGGGGCCATGGTCCTTGCGCCTTATTTCATCGAACCTTACGGCAAGGTCCTGGACGGTATCCTATCCCCCCTCATCAGGTTGATATTGGCAGTGATCTTGATGGTCGTCTTCGGAGCCCTGATGCTCAGGGACCTCCTTCAGGGAAAGGGCGATGAGCTTCCTCCACCGGGCAGGTCCCAGATATCCAGGGCCGCACCGCTGGGCGCCGCGTCCGTCCAGGGCGGCGCTCAACCCCGCTTCACCCCCGTTCCAGGCCCGGGACCCGGTCCTGTCACCCCTCAACCGACACCACCGAAGCCAAGGGAGATAGAGAGGGGGCCATCTGCCCCCACCGTCTTCACCTACCCCCAGGATGTCGAGGGCGGCATCTACGGGGACACTTACGTCCAGATAACGCAAAGCAAGATAATACGCATCAGGTCCCTTGTTGTGGACAAGAGGTACATGTCGTGAAGGTCCCGATGAAAGGGTCCTAAGGGAGGGTTCGTTATGAGATACTGTCTTCTTCTGCCTGTCATCGCCCTGCTCATCACCGTCCCACTCGCAGCTGCCTTCGGGAACGACGGTAGGGAGACCGATGGTCTGGTACGCCCCATCCGGTCGTTCGACCTTGACGGGGACGGGCTGGACGATGCCCTGAGGGAACTTCCAGGGAACGCTCCGTTCAATGCCTTCGTCCACGCTTGGACCGGGACCGAGGTCGGGACCCTTGCACGGGACCTTGATGGGTGCGGGGCAGAGGTCCTTCGTCCTTACAGCATCGTACCTGTCTGTTCAGTCATGTTCCATTCCATGGCGGAGGCCAGGGAAGCCCTTACCAAAGGGTCCGTCTCGGTCATAGAGCTCCAGAGGGAGGTCGTCCAGCACATTGACGTTTCCTCCGCAGCCGTCAGGGCCGCTCCCTCCTCCGTTTACTCACCCAAGACGGCAAGGGACATGGGCTACAACGGATCGGGTGTGACCATAGCCATCCTTGATTCGGGGGTCGATAACGAACACATCACCTTCAGGGGGGCCTTCGTGGCCGGTGCGGATTTCACATTGCCCGAATCCCCTCTGAGCCCAAGGGACGGGTCCTTCGACCCGGACGACAGGGTAGGCCACGGGACCGCTGTGGCATCCGTCGCATTGGGCAGAGGTGACGCAGAGGGGAAGAGGACAGGTGTCGCTCCCGGCGCGGGGCTCATCGACCTCAAGGTCCTGGCCACGAGGCCGTCCGGCATCATCCCGGCATCCCAGAACCTCCTTGATGCCCTGCAGTGGTGCCTGGACAACAAGGACACGGACTGGCCCGGCCCCTATAAGGGTGTCCAGGTCATTTCGCTAAGCGTTGCCATAGGCGCACAGGGCGGGGCCCTGTACAATGCGATAAATACGACCATAGTTCAGGGGCTGGTTGTGGTCCAGTCCGCAGGGAACTCCGCATCGTCCTATGAGGACCAGACCGAGACCTCCTGGCCGGACCTATCCATAATCGTATCCGGCACGAACGACGCGAACACCATTGACCGAGAGGACGATATCAGCTGGGACCAATCCACCTACGGGCCTAGGACGTCCGACGGGGACAACGATCCCTATGACGAGCTGAAACCGGACGTGTCGGCCCCCGGGGTGAACATCGAGTTCGCGGCATATTCCAGCCTTTCCTCGGTCCAGGCAGCTAACGGATGGACCTCGGGCTCAGGGACCTCGTTCAGCTCTCCACATGTGGCCGGGGTCGCCGCCCTCATGCTCCAGGCCCGCCCCGAGGTAACCCCTTCGGGTGGGAAGAACCCTTTGAAGCTCATCATCCACCGCAGCTCAGAGGCAAGAGGGACACCTTCGAGCCCGACCCTCTCCGATAGGTTCGATGTCCGCTACGGCTGGGGTATGCTCGATGCCTATGAATCGGTCAGGACGGCAAAGGTCTGGACCGGAGCGAACACCGGTCCGGAGATAGATGACGTCAAGATAGTCCCAAGCACCGTGACCGTAGGTTCGGTCTGCAGGATAGAGGTCCAGGCCGTTGACCCGGACGAAGAGGTTCTGACCTACGCACTTACAGCGACCGGCGGTAAGGTGGAGGGGACCGGGCCGATATGGCAGTGGACGGCTCCCGCCTCACCAGGTCCATATTCCCTGACCATCAAGGTCACCGACCCCAGCGGGGCCTCGACGGACAGGTCGGTCGACGTGACCGTCCTTGAGGGACCGCCCAACAGGCCCCCCGAGATAACGATGTTCAAGGCGAGCCCCGCCCAGGTGAGGACAGGGGGGACCGCGGCCCTGACCGTTTCGGCAAAGGACCTTGACGGCGACCCAATCACCTATTCCTACAGCGCCCTCCTGGGCTCCGTCTCCGGGTCGAGCGATACCGCCACCTACAGGGCACCCGACCAGCCCGGGACGGACAAGGTCACGGCCATGGTGATGGACAGCAAGGGCGCCTACAGCACCAGGGAGCTGGAGATCAGGGTCGTGAGCTCCCAGCAGAACAAGGCCCCGTCCATCCTGTTCATAGAGCTCGAGCCCAATGTCGTCAACGCTGAGAACATGAACGGCCAGTTCGTCCTCAAGGCCGAGGTCTCCGATCCCGACGGGCCCTCGGACATCAAGTACGTCCTTGCTGACCTATCCACCGTCGGCTTCCTCTCCGGTCAGGAGCTCAAGGACGACGGGAATGCACCCGACGAGACCGCGGGGGACATGGTCTATTCCATACTGCTCCCGGACCTTGGGCAGCTCAAGAAGGGGGAGTATTCCATAGAGGTCACGGTCGTTGACATGGCCCTTGCGAGCTCTGCCCAGTCGGTGCAGCTCATCGTTGACATCCCTGTGGAAGGTGGGTCGAGCAAGGGCAGGACCGGCTGGTTCGAATCCCTTGCAGGGCCCATGCTGGTCCTTGTGATAATAGGGATCGTCGTGCTGGTCATCATCGTGGTCCTTGCTGTGAGCTCCAGGAAGAGGAGGAAAGAGGCGTTCGTGGTCCATCCGGACCTTCCAAGGGTACGGTTCAGGCCTTCGGGACCGGCGCCGGGTGCCGCACCGGTCTACGGCTATCCAACGAACCAGCAGCCCATACAGGCAGGACCGGTACCGCCCGGTAGATGAAGGCCTCGCCCCTCAGGCGGTATCATCGTCCTTCCCTTCGGTCCCTTTCAGGCCACCTCTGTATGGTGAACGCTCCCTCTTGTAGTCCATGGCCCTGGAGAAGGTCCCCATGAGGGAATTGAACTCCCTGTAGTTCGGGGAGGCCCTTGTTATCATCCTTCTGAAATTCGTTCTGGAGATGGGGACCTTATGAGGGGGGACGCCCGATAGGGCCATGAGCCTATCATAATGCTCCAGCAGGACCTCCTTCTCCCTCCTGTCCATCGCTCTGGCGTTCCTTGCATGGCCAGAACCCCTTGCTTTGTAGAGCTCATAGAAGAGGACACATGCGGCATGTGAGAGGTTCAGGACCGGATAGCCAGGGTCCGCCGGGACCGTGACCAGGAGGTCGCATCGCTCCAGCTCCTCCCTCAGGAGCCCATTGTCCTCCCTGCCAAGGACGATGCCTATGCTGCCGGGGGTCCTCCTGGCCCATCTGACCATCTCCTCGGGGGTCATGGGGTTCCTCTGATAGCACCTCTCGGCCGAATCCGATATGCCCGAGGAGCCTATAGAGTGGTCCACCATGGAGACCGCCTCTGTGAAGGTTCCGACGGTGACGGCGTCGAAGAGCATCTCCTTGCCGTGCATGGCATAGGCATAGGCCTCGTCCTCCAGAGGCGGCGGGTTGACGAGTATCAATCCGTCAAGGGAGAAGTTGCGGGCGCAGCGTGCCACTGACCCTATGTTGCCCTGGTACTTGGGCTCGACCAGTATGGCATAGGTCCGTCCTTCGGGTCTGATAGTGTCTCTCTGTTCCACGGACACCTCTATCATGTAAAGGTATATGTGCTTCACCGTCCTCCATGTCCTTGATGAGGTACGCTCTCAAATTGGCCTATGACGGGACCATGTTCCACGGCAGCCAGAGGCAGGGTGACGATGACAGGCTATCGGTGGAAGGGGCCGTAGGATGGTCTCTCAGGGACATGAGGCTGGTCGCAGGGGAAAAGTGGCCTGTGGAGTTCGCCTCAAGGACGGATGCGGGCGTCTCAGCCCTTGGCAACGTCCTTTCCCTTGATACCGAAAGGGACATCGGTTCGGTGATGTCCGCCCTCAACGGGAACCTTGACGGCATCTGGTGCTATGCGTCGGGCAAGGTCCGGGAGCATCAGAACATGAGGTGGGCGACCAGCAGATGGTACAGGTACCATCTGAGACCGGACGAGCTCTTAAGGAAGGACGTTCCCCTGATGAAGGAGGTGCTCTCCCTCTATGTCGGTGAGCATGATTTCGTCCACTTCTGCAGGAAGGAGGAGGGCAAGGACACGACCACCGTCATCGAACGGACGGACGTGGTCGACCTATCGGGCTCCGGGGAGATGTACGCAGTGGACATCATTGGGTCTAGATTCCTCTGGCAGCAGGTGAGGAGGATGGTGGGGGCGGCCCTTGCCTGCGCGGGCGGTGAGATAGAAAAAGATGTCATAGCGGACCTGCTGAGGGGGGAGGAGGCAAGGCCGTCATCCCTGGGCTCGAAGAACAGGATGGTCACCATGCCCCCGACAGGCCTGGTCCTCATGGACGTCCATTACAAGGACATAGAGTTCATGATAGAGCCCAGGGCTCTATCCCTGGCCCTTGAGAGGGGCTCTCACCAGGCGTGGGAGGCCTCCATGAAGCTGTTCCTCCATTCAGCGCTCCGCTCTATGGCGCCCAGGCAGGGAAAGGTTGAATAATCGACCCTTTCTTGCCTTATCATGGACCGAAATGACCTACCCCCGGACCTCACAGGCGAGCTCGAGGAGTACGGGGGGTTGGACGGTTTGAAGAGGTACAGGCCCGATGAGGGCGTCCTCTCAAGGCTCGAGAAGGTCTATTCCCTGCTCTCGGCAAGGTCCAGGATAGAGATACTCTATTTCCTGAACTTCTCGAAGATGACACCGGGGATGCTCTGCCACATCACGGGGATGGCCCCCAACCTCCTCTCGTTCCATCTAAGGAAGCTGGAGACCGCGGGGGTCGTGAAGGGAGAGAGGGACGGCAGGTTCATCATCTATGGACTGACCGATATGGGCCGGAGCCTCTCGGGGCCTTTGACCAGATGATGGCCTTCAACAACAAATTATAAATCTTAACAAGCTCGTAATAATAGCGTGAGAAATTCCCCTATAGTGGTCCTGGTCCTCCTTCTGGTCACCGCTTCCATCCCTTTTTCCTCGGGAACGGAGGGTTCACCGCCGCCGCGCAGCGGATATGACGTCGAATATCCCTATATAGGCATCCCGGAGGGTGAGACCCTCGTGCTCGAGGACCTGAACGTCCTTGTCAGGGGCTCGCTCCTCATCTATGGGACGCTGGAGCTGAGGAACTGCTCCATGACATTGCTCGATGAGGGTCACATAGACCACAGGGTAAGGGGGAGGTTCAGTCTCCTCAACGGCTCCGCTCCGGGGTCGGGCAGCGAGCTCAGCCTGACGAGCGAGAGGGGTTCGACGACCATGGACCTGTCGTCCGGGACCTTCGTATCGGTCGATTCGACCATGAAGAACCTGACCCTGTCCTCAGGTGACATCTCAATATCCGGTTCTATGCTCGTGAACTGCACCATTGACAGACCTGTGCAGATATCAGAACTGTCGGGGAATACGTTCTTGAACGGGTCCGACAGGGCCGCCATCGACCTCACCATTGCCAACTGGGAGATCGCCGGGAACACCATACGGGACTACGATAGGGGGGTCTCCACCAACGGTGGCGGTCTGAAGCTTACATCCATGACCTTCGTGGACTGCCCTGTATGCGTCCTGAAGGTCGGGTCGGATGGGATGGACGAGCTCAGGCTTGAGAAGGTCAAGGCGACCAACAGTTCCTTTTCGGTCTCTAAATGGGGGGCCATGGTCGTGATCGGGTCGAGCTTCACAGGCGGTAGGATCGAGATGATGAGCAGACCGGGATATGTCCAATCGTCGACCTTCCAGGACCATCAGGGCATCTATCAGATGAAGGGCGGATTGGTCAACGACTGCACTTTCACGAACTCTTCCTTCGGGCTCTTCGGACCTTTGAACAGCACCATAACGAGGGACCGCTTCCTGTCCTGCGGGACCGCCCTGCGGGACGACAGGGATTGCGTCATCTTCCATAACATCTTCAAAGGGAACGACA
>JBFYMY010000225.1:0-2607 GCA_041304645.1 Thermoplasmatales archaeon | reverse complement strand
TTGGTGGGGGCATCAACGTCTGCGGACGTGAACGATATCTCGGCATCCCCGGACAGGACCGTATCGGCAAGGGGGAGGACATCGGAGATGGAGGGCGGTGTCCCGTCTATGTCGAAGACCCTGACCTGTTTATGGTCATTCGCGATGAACCCTAGATACGCATTGTTATTTGACCCATGACGTCTGGGGTATGCATCCTGTAACAGGACTGCATTGGCTTCGACCTTGATATTATCAAAGGAAGAGTCTTCGACAGTAATCGTGAAGTCCACCCAACATTTTGAACTGTCATGACCGCCCTTGGCATCGATGGATATTTGGGCCGTTGCCATGCGATTGTTTATGCTATTCTTGATCCTGTTTTCGACGGCGGTGTCATTGGGGCTGGAACTGCCCCCTACATAAGGGTCCATACCATCGATCACATATCTTGGAATCCCGCCGGCCAGGCCATAGTCCGAGGCCCTTGAAGTTGCAACCGACAATGCTGTTCCCACACCATAGGTGCCTCCACCACTGTGCCATTCGATCCCAATATACTTGTCCGGGAACCATGAGGAATCGTGGTCCATCCTTTCCATGGCACCAACCACAGCAGTACAGTAAGTGCACCATGTAGCCGTGAAGTCCTCTACTAGGATCCGTTGTTTAGTACCAGTTTTCAACAATGTGCCGTTCAATGGAACGAACAGGGCTTGGTAGATATCCCCACAATTCACAGAGTCGGTCCCTGTTCCTTGGTTCTCTTTTTTCGACACACGATTCATATCCTGGAGGTAAACCACGATCGCAATATCGTCCCATGTGTTGTTCTCAAGCTTATTATTCGAATAATTTGGGTCCGTGTTGCCGTAGAAGCTGGGTTTGGTGAAGGAGACATTATATGTCTCCGAGTGCTGGTAGAGACCTGCTCTCGATGGGGGTTCGGAACCTTCCGAGTTCCCGGGGAAGGCCGTAAAAAAGGCCATTGTAACGAACATCATAGCACAAACTATCGCAAACGAGGTTCCCTTTCCGGTCATTTTGACACCATTCCTTTTTTCTATACCCACGACTGACGGGTTTCCATCAGCCATCTACTATATATATATGGTTTGCTGGAACGGGCTTTCCTGTTTAATCAAATCTTCTGGACCGTTACATGGGCCAACTTAGTTATCGTTCGACCATCACTTTATTATAGCCATTGTTTTTACTCCGTCGTTCTACCTTGCTTCTACCTGGTAGCGGACGGTGAGCCGTTGGAGGACAGTGACTTCGAGGCGATCGGCTTCAAATGCGGGCTGGAGATCCATCAGCAGCTCAGGACCGAGAGGAAGCTCTTCTGCCGCTGCCCTCCAGTTTACAGGAACGACCCCGCTCATTACACCATCGTACGCCACATGAGGCCGACCCTCTCCGAGATGGGGACCTATGATGGGACCGCCCTCATGGAGTTCAAGACCAGGAAGAACGTCACTTACCAGTTCTTCAGGGACACCACCTGTTCCTACGAGACGGACGACACGCCACCTTTCGAGCTTGACCCGAAGGCACTGGAGATATCCATGGTCATAGCAAGGGCCATGGGCTGCGCCCTGGTCGATGAGGTCCACGTATCGAGGAAGCAGTATCTTGACGGCTCCATCCCCACTGGGTTCCAGAGGACCGCCATAATCTCCCTCGGCGGGAAGGTCCCGTGGAAGAAGGAGAGGGACCTCCTCATACGGCAGATATCGCTCGAGGAGGACGCCTGCAGGGAGATGTCGGACGTAGGCCACGAGGTGGTCTTCCGGACCGACAGGCTCTCGACCCCGCTGGTTGAGGTCGTGACCGAACCGGTCGCCCGGAACCCGACGGAGGCCGGTGAGATGGCCGAGGTCCTAGGCTGGGTCATGAGGTCCACCGGGCTCGTCAGAAGAGGCCCCGGTGCCACAAGGCAGGACGTGAACGTCTCCGTCGAGGGTGGCGTCAGGGTCGAGATAAAAGGGGTCCCGTACCTTGAGCTGATACCCCCCATCACTGCAGGGGAGGCAGTACGCCAGCATAATCTGTTGAGGATCATGAAGGAGTTAAGCGAGAGGGGGATCGATCACACCGTCATGGATACCGACGGCTTCACCAACATGAGGACCGTTGATGTCACCTCCGTTTTCGAAGGGAGGGACGTAGAGCTCTTCCATCCCTGGTTCCAGGGCGATGTATCGGTCGGCGGGACGTACAGGGTCATGTCCGTCCTCATACCGGGCTTCAAAGGGATATTTTCCCTTCCGACCCACGGGGACCAGACCTTCGCCGACGAACTGGCCGGAAGGGTCAGGGTCATAGCATGCCTGGACCGGATGCCCAACCTCATGACGTCCGACGACACACCGTTCAGAGGGGTGACATCAGAAGACTTCGAGAGGATAGGGACGGCTCTGGGGGCTGAGGAGAAGGACCCCTTCGTTCTGGTCTGGGGTGATGGTAAGGACACGGATACCGCCCTAAAGGAGATATTCATCCGTTCCAAGGAGGCATTCTTCGGTGTCCCGAACGAGACAAGGCAGGTGCTGGACCCCCATACGACGACCTTCGAGAGGATACTGCCGGGACCCGACAGGATGTATCCCGATACCGACAGGCCCC
>JBFYMY010000224.1:0-5198 GCA_041304645.1 Thermoplasmatales archaeon | reverse complement strand
ATCCTATCTATCAATGGGGCCCTATCGATGCCGGAGAAACGGCTGTAGTCGCTTGAAACGACCTCGACACAGAAGAGGTCGGGTCTGGAGGGGAAGAACTCAACCGAAAGCTCTCCGCCCTCGGCCTTCTCGACACTGGCCCCTATCATGGGGACCTCCACCTTGAAAGTATCCGGGTCGAAACCTGGTCCAGAGAGCTTCTTGAGATCGTCTATATCCATGGTGATGACAGGCAACGGCTCACCTGGGCATCGGAGAGGATACCGTCGTAATTAACCTTTTTTGGGGGGAATATTTATATCCGACCCCGCTCTCGAAGGGTCGGTGTTACTGATATGACCGACCTCATCACCAAGAAAATGGGGATCATGGAAACGATACAGAAGTACCCTCAGACCCTGGGTGTCTTCATCGAGCACGGTATGGGCTGCATCGGCTGCGCTATGGCCCATTACGAGAACATAGAGGAAGGTGCGACGGCCCACGGGATGGACGTTGAGGCCTTGATGAAAGCCCTCAACGCAGTGGCAATGGAACAGACGGGGAAGAGGTCCAGCCATTGATGGTCGGGGTACCGTTCCTTAAAAACATTAATATACCCCATCCGGTATGGGCGGTCGCCAAACGCTGACAGAGGCCCTCTGGCCAATCGAACAAGGGCAACCCGAAAGGACCCTGCTTCGGGGGAGCGAGCGTACATACGCATTCTGTCCCCCAACCTCGTAACGGCCGGATAGGCGAAGGAGCGTTCACCATGACGGGATCATCTGTCCTGGTAGCAACCGCTCCGCTGCAAGACGTAATTGGAGGAATAAGATGGGCAAGACAAGCAAGCCAAGGAGAGGTTCATTGGCCTATAACCCTAGGAAGAGGGCCAAGAGGGAGACCCCCATCCTCAAGCACTGGCCCGAAGGGGATGGCGAACCCAAGTTGCAGGGCTTCGCAGGCTACAAAGCGGGAATGACCCACCTGTTCGTCATAGACGGCAGCGCCTTCTCGACCACATCAGGGCAGGAGATAGTTGTCCCGGCCACCGTGGTGGAAGTGCCTCCATTGAAGGTAGTGGGTATCAGACTCTATACCGAGGGTCCATACGGTATGACCGTTCTAAAGGAGATATGGACGGAGAAGCATGACAAGGAGCTCCACCGGAGGGTCACCCTGCCGGAGAAGATGGAAAAGCCAGATATCAAGGCCTTCAAGGCATTGGACCCAGACGAGGTCCGTGTCATAGTCCATACACAGCCCTATACTATGTCAGGTGTCCCTAAGAAATCGCCCGAGGTCATGGAGATACGTGTTGGCGGCGGTTCGGTCGATAAGAGGAGGGACTATGCGCTTACGCTC
The DNA here is from genome assembly GCA_041304645.1 of Thermoplasmatales archaeon. Lineage (GTDB taxonomy): Archaea > Thermoplasmatota > Penumbrarchaeia > Penumbrarchaeales > Penumbrarchaeaceae > JALOTP01. Next base: position 3,851 of record JBFYMY010000224.1, on the reverse strand, counting down.
CTGGGCAAGGAGATAAACTTCAACGATTTCCAGGCCGAGGGGGCCATGGTCGATGTCATAGCCATTACCAAGGGTAAGGGTTTCCAGGGCCGGGTCAAGAGGTTCGGACTGAAGCTTTTGACACACAAGAACTCCAAGCACAGGAGGATGATAGGGACACAGGGACCCTGGCACCCGGCCTGGATCATGCCCCAGATACCCAATTCCGGTCAGATGGGCTATCACAAGAGGACGGAGTACAACAAGCAGGTCCTGAAGTTCGGCAAGGACCCTGCCGAGATAAATCCAAAAGGTGGTTTCGTAAACTATGGTCAGGTCAAGGGCAGTTATGTCCTCATACACGGTTCCATACCTGGAGTGACCAAGAGGCTCATAAGGTTCAGGGACCCGGTAAGGAAACCATCGAAGGATTCCAACATCCATGACGTGACGTTCGTCAGCACTGCGTCAAAGCAGGGTAGGTGAGGTGGTAGGAGATGGTCGAGAGGAAGCAACCAGTAAAACGGGCGAAGAAGACCGAGCAGGCATCTTCGAACGTTAACATCTACGGCACCGACGGGAGCGTAAAGGGACAGGTCGGACTACCGGTGGTCTTCTCCACACCTTACAGGCCCGATCTGATAAGGAGGGCTGTCCTGACCGCCAGGGCAAATAGAAGGCAGCGTTACGGCCCTTCCAAGGTGGCAGGGATGAGGCATTCGGTCTCCACATGGGGGAAGGGCAGAGGGGTCTCCAGGGTCCAGAGGATGGTAGGGTCCAAGACCGCGGCCGAATCCCCTAACAACGTCGGCGGCAGGAGGGCGCATCCTCCCAGGGTCGAGCATTATTTCACACAGAAGATGAACAAGAAGGAGAGGTCCATGGCCAAGGCGTCCGCCCTTGCCGCGACCTCAGATCCCTCAAAGGTCAAGGGAAGGGGTCACAAGCTGAAGGAAGGGATAACCCTCCCGGTCGTCGTGGAAGATGATATAGAGGCTTATTCGAAGGCGGGAGATATTGTCTCCCTCCTCAGGTCCCTGGGGCTAGAAGCCGATCTCGAGAGGGCAAAGGAGGGTACCCATATACGGGCTGGAAGGGGCAAGATGAGGGGTAGGAAGTACAGGACCCCCCGCTCGGTCCTCTTCGTGGCCTCGCCGGGATCGCCCATCCTCATTGGAGCAAGGAACATTCCAGGGGTATCAACTGCGACACCGATGGGATTGAACACCGAGGCATTGGCACCCGGGGGCGACCCGGGTAGGCTGCTGGTCCTTTCGAAGAAGGCCTTGGCATCTTTGGGAGGTGAGTAGGATGGCAGGGACCTCGCCCTATGATATCCTCCTTCATCCCCTAGTGACGGAGAAGGCCCTCAACCTGATGGAGAAGAAGGTCGTCAAGGGGAAGACCAAGAAGCGGCCTGAGATCGTCATAGACAACAACTCGCTGATATTCATAGTCAGACAGAACGCGACCCGGACCCAGGTGAAGAGGGCATTCGAGGAGCTCTTCGAGGTCAAGGTCGATGACGTAAAAGTGCTCAACACCAAGGCCGGGAAACAAGCCATAATCAAACTCGAACAGGGATTCAAGGCCGAGGACGTCGGCATGAGGATAGGTATATTCTAAAGGGGTGTGAACATGGGTAAGCGTATTGTCACACGGAGAAGGGGAAAGGGGACGAGCGTCTACAGGTCCCCTAGCCACAGGCATCTGGCCCCGGCCGAGCTTCCCAAGCTCAGGTCAGGCAGGGGCAGGGTCCTGGACCTCATGCACGATCCCGGCCACTCGGCACCCATGGCAAGACTTCTATGGGACGATGGCAGGGTCCGTTACATGCTAGCTCCCGAGGGCCTCAAGGTGGGTCAGGAGGTCCTTATGGGGTCCGACGCACCGCTCTCGAACGGCAACATCCTGCCACTTAGGGAGATACCCGAGGGAACACCGATCTACCATATCGAAGGCCTGCCAATGGACGGCGGGAAGTTCGTAAGGGCCGGTGGCGCCTCGGCCACCATTGTCTCAAGAGCAAAGGATGTCACCGTCCAGCTCCCGTCCGGTTCCTTCAAGAACCTGAACGGCGAGTGCAGGGCTATCATCGGGATATTGGCCGGGGGCGGAAGGACCGAGCAGCCCTGGGGTAAGGCCGGAAGGAGGGTCAGGTCCCTCCGGAGCAAGGCCAGGATATACCCCAAGGTGTCCGGCGTGGCCATGAGCCCTGTGAACCACCCGCATGGTGGCGGGAGCCATCAGCATGTGGGCAAACCGAGCACAGTTGGTAGGAACACTCCCCCCGGAAGGAAGGTAGGGAGATTGAGCCCCAAGAGGAAAAAGAGGACCTGAGGTGATACTATGGCAAGGGGAAAGACCACACCAAAGGCGGCAAGAAGGAAATCAAGGAAGCTGAAGGGCCGCATACTTGCGAAGAAGAAGAAGGAGTTCCTCTACAGGGGTAAGACCATAGAGGAGATGCAGAACCTGTCCCTCGAGGAAGTGATGGAGATCCTGCCTGCAAGGGCTAGGCGTTCCCTCCGCAGGGGCATGGTGATGAAGAACAAGAAGTTCTTCAAGCACGTGACCAATGGGGACCAGGTCATAAGGACGCATTCCAGGGAGATAGTCATACTCCCCAGCATGGTGAACAGAAAGCTCTCCATATACGATGGGAAGGCCTTCCAGGAGGTCATGGTCACATCCGAGATGATAGGCCATCTTACAGGAGAGTTCGTCCAGACCAGGAAAGCGGTCAAGCACACCGGTGTCGGTGTGGGTGCGACCAGGTCATCCAAGTACATGCCGTTGAAGTGATAGGAGGTATTGAGATGAGATATTCGGTTGAATCGGACCCGGAGACCATGGCAAGGGCACAGGCCATAGAGCTCAATGTCTCCCCTAAGCATTCCATAGAGATATGCAGGGAGCTGAGGGGGATGGAGCTTAAGATGGCCAAACAATACCTCACGGATGTCATCGACCTCAAGAGACCCGTCCCGTTCAAGAGGTTCAATAGATGCGTCAGTCATAGGAAAGGGAAGGGTTTCGGCCCTGGCAGGTACCCGCAGAAGGCGGCCAAGTCCATTCTCAAACTGCTCAATGATTGCGAATCCAATGCGGAGTACAGCGGAATGAACACGGATGCGCTATGGATCAGGCACCTAAGGGCCCACAGGGGTCGTATAAATCGAGGAATGATGCCCCGGGCCCACGGCAGGGCGACGGATTGGGACCATTACACGGTGAACATAGAGATCATACTGGAAGAGAGGGAGGGAAAGAATGGCCAGTGAGAGGAAGTTCGTTGCCGAGAACATAAGGCGTGTCCTTCTTAAGGAATACTTCATGAAGGAGACCGAGACGGCCGGGTTCGGCGGTATCGATATCCAGAGGACCCCCATGGGGACCAGGGTCACGCTGATAGTGGAGAGGCCCGGAATGGTCATAGGCAGGAAAGGGACCAAGATCAAGGACCTGACAAGGACGGTTTCCGAGGTCTATGGGTTCGATAATCCGCAGATAGAGGTCCAGGAATGCAAGGATGCCTCCCGCAACCCTCAGATAATGGCCCAGAAGCTCGCACTGGCCCTGGAAAGGGGATGGCACTTCAGGAGGGCTGGGCACTCCACCCTACGCAGGATCATAGATGCTGACGTCAAGGGTGCCCAGGTCAAGCTGGCCGGAAAGCTTTCCGGTCAGAGGCACAGGACCGAGAAGTTCAAATGGGGTCATATAAAGTTCTGCGGCGAGCCTGCCATAATCTCGATGGACAGGGGTTTCGCGGTCTGCAAGAAGAAGCTTGGGGTCATAGGTGTGTCCATCGGTATCATGAGGCACGATGCGCATTTGCCGGACGAGATAACCTACAAGGACATGCCCGA
>JBFYMY010000223.1:0-2649 GCA_041304645.1 Thermoplasmatales archaeon | reverse complement strand
CACGAATATTGTTTTATAGCATTAACAACAATATTAAGCGGGGTAAAAAAATGTCGGACAAACATACCTTCTCCTCTGTCTGCCTAGTGCTGCTACTGCTTCTAGGCACTGGAACCATTCTTTTCATGGCCCCCGGGCCGTTCCTTGGTAATGCAAGCGGTCTCGTAATAAACGGGGTCCATACCATCACCGGAACCGAGACCTACGATGAGGACATCACCATTTCCAGCACAGGTCATCTTAGGATAGTGGATGGCGGCACGCTCAAATTGGGCGTCGGCCATATCATCTTTGTCAACGGAGGGGCTCTAAGCGTATTGGGTAATTCCTCGGTCCGGTCGAAGATAACATGTTCCGCGATGGGGGGGAGGTTCGGCGGGATCGTAGCGAACAGAGATGCAAGGCTCAACTTCACCTATGCGTACCTCCAGTGGGCGGATGAGATGCTCGTCTGCGACGGGACGGGCCGGGCAGGTTCGGCAGGTCATGTCCATATCGTGGAGTCATGGATCAGTATGTCCACCAGGGGTCTGAGGTTAGGTGACGGTGTTCCATCCCATCCCTATGATGTAAGGTTCGTGAACGATCGGGTCCAGACCACTCAAACAGCTCTGGCAATAACGACCGCATACAATGATATCTCCATCACGGGGTCCGAACTCTTCTCATCCCAAGGCACTGCAGTGGATATCTTCGGTGGAGGGGGTGGGGGTGGAGCGGGCAGGATAATGGATTGTTCCGTATCGGGTGAGGTCTGCGGTCTATCGGTGACAAACCATCAGAAGATGGAGATAGGCAACTGTTCGATCTCGGGATACCGTGCGCTCAGGCTTGAGAAGCTCTACGCTTTCTATGTTCACAACAATACGGCCACTTCGCAGTACAGAGGGATGTACTGCTATTCCATAGAGAAGTGCACCTTCGAGAACAATGCGTTCAATGCACTGAGCTACATTACGTCCATAGCTGTCGAGCTGGAGCAAACTATGGATATCGAGTTCCATGACAACATACTGTCCTCCCACGGGTTCGCCATGACGATGAACCTCAGTTCGGGGGATATAGTGGAGAGGAACCTCCTCACCAACCTGCTGGGCAAGGATTACAGGGATATGGATGGGAATGGGTTCTGTGATACGGACCCTCTACTGCCCGGGAATGCGGCAATGTACGCTCGGAGGTGCAGGACCTCCATCGTACCCTTGGATGGGACTGGACCCACCTTTGTAAACCCGAAGATGGCAACGGATTATGCGGACGATGGGGATAAGCTGTTCATGTACTGCTTCCCGAAGGACTACGGTCCTCAGGGCAACAGGTTCAGGTCCCTCATCCACACCGAGATGCCATATTTCGAGAGACCGTTGCATCTCATGGGCGAGGAAATGGAAAGCCTCTGGTTCCTCCCCCCCAAAGGGGCTGCGGGTCCGATCTTCATGGGTGTGGACGATGCAAGCCTCTCGAATGTGACCATAGGCAGCACTAAATACGGGACGAATATCGATACCAGCTCCAATATAACCGTATCGGACATCACATATGGTTATCTCCTCTTTTTCGGAGGGGATGGATTGACGGCTGCGAGGAGCAATGATGTTGATATGGTCCGCATCAGATCGACCTTTGAGAACTCTCCCCTTGTCCAGCTTGACGACTGCGACAGGGTGACATTGGACGGGCCTCTTTCTGTTTGGGAGAGCGGGGATGAGGTCATAGCGAAGGACTGCTCGGACCTCAGGATCTCTGAAATGGAGACCTCTCTGCACTCAGGGAACGCCATTGTCCTGGACCATTGCTCCGGCAGGGTCGAAAGATGCAAATTGGATTCAGCCTACTCCTCTCTGGTGATGGAATCGTGCCATGACATGGTGATATCATCCACACAATTCAAGGCAGGCTTCTATCCGACACCTATCATAAAGGCCTCCAACATAACAAAGGCCGTTTTTATGGATTCGGAGTTCCATGCCGACGGCAAGGGTGCCGATTATCGCGCCGTTGAGCTGACATACGATGTTCGTGACGTCTTTTTCAGCAGATGTATCTTCTCTAACGACCAACCACCTAACGCCACAGGGCTCTACGTCAACGGATTGGCATCCGACGTCAGATTGAGCGACTGCTTTTTCTTCAACCTGTCATGCGGGGTTTACCTGGAGGAGGCCGGTGACGGAAGGTCATCCGTAAGGGACCCACCAGCTCCCATGGCGAGCGGTCATCAACTTGAAAGGTGCGACTTCCACAATAACGATATTGGGGTGGATTTCAGAGGGGCGACCTCCTTGAGGCTTGCGGGCAACACACTCTGGGGCGGCGGCATAGGGGTTCAGGCGATGGGTGACCTGGACCTTGTTGGGAATACTTTCCACGGAGGTCTTGATGTCGGTGTCAAGGTATCTGAATGGGGTATCACCGCTTCCCGTCTCACTTCCACAGGAACCTTTTTCGTGAACGACAAAGGAACACCTGAGACCGCATACGACCTCAGGAAGACCCAATTCCTCATCAAGGACGACTATATAGAGTCACCAATCGGGATCAGGTCGGTCGGATGCGGCGGCTCTCTTGTCGTCCATAGCTATTTCTTCGATGGGGTCCCGATCATCGTCTCTCCCTTGGCCGATGAGGTCAATACCATAGAGCTCAATG
>JBFYMY010000222.1:0-6891 GCA_041304645.1 Thermoplasmatales archaeon | reverse complement strand
TATTGTCAAGAAGACGACCCTGGCGGCCTATTCCAGGCCACGATCCACGGGCATCATAGCCATCAACCTCGAGGATGATGACGAGCTGGTATCCACGCAGCAGGCAGATGAGGATAGCGAGGCAGTGCTCGCGTCCGCTATGGGACAGGCCAATCGGTTCAAGGTCTCCGATATCCGGACCGTGGGGAGGAATGCCAAGGGTGTGAGGGGTATGAGATTGAAGTACCCGGGGGACGGGGTAGTCTCGCTAGCGGTCCTTCCGCCATCGGAGGATACGGAATCAGAGGATGAATCAGAGGAGAGCATTCCACCCTTGGACGAGGAATTGCAGGAAGAGGAACATGAGGGGCCCAAGCTGCTGACCGTGACGGAGAACGGGTACGGTAAGAGGGCATATGCTTTGAACTACCGGCTTACAAGGAGGGGTGGTTCTGGTGTCATAAACATCCGGAAAGAGGCGTTGGAGGAGACGGGAAGGGTCGTCGGCCTACTCTTTGACCAGCCGGGGAGCGAGATGCTCCTAGCAACACAATCCGGTATGGTCATTAGGACCGTATCCTCCTGCATCAGGCTTGTGAACCGGGTCGGGAAGGGGGTCAGGGTCATGAGGCTCGATGAGGGTGACAGGGTGGTCGCAGTGGCCATGGTGAAAGGATTGGGCACCAGCGGGGAAGGGGCAGTATGCGCTACGGTCGGAGATGATGGAGACGCAGGGAACAATCCCACAACCGGTGGCAATGACCTTATTTCTTGATCAGGGACACCCCACATTCGGGGCAGAACTTCCAAGACTCATTGAGGTCATAGCCACAGAGCGGGCAGTGCCTCTCCGCCTTCTTCAAGGGCTGAAGGGGTCTGCCCGGCGCCTCTTCCTTCCGTTTCCTTTCTGCAAAGTAACGAGCTTCAATATCTGAATGCGATCCCCTCGATGAGATGGTCCGGTCCTTCTGTCTCTTGAAATCATAGGGATCCGGTGTGGGTTCTCTTTTCTGGGAAAGGTTGTTCCCTCCGCATATGGGGCACAGCATCCTGCCGCCGCATCCATACCTGTCACATAGCTGGACGCCGAAGTTGCCGCTGCAGATCTCACAGTACTGGTTCACATAACGATTGCAGTCATTGCAGTATGCGACCATAGGACCACCACACCTGAATCACTTGATCATGTAATAAAACTTTTATTCAGCGCGTCTTGACCCTGTATTTCTCGCGTCTATCCATGACCCGTCCTTCGAAATCGGGGCCAAGCTCCATGGCCAATTGCTCTATCTCGTCGATGTTCCTCACGAAATGAGCCTTCGAGTCGGTCTCCATAAGCTCATTGTACCTCTTGTAGCTCTTGTTGTAATCATGGTAGTAAAGGAATCCGAATATCATCATGATCCCCCCTACCGCAAGGAGGGCCCAACCCCATTCTTCTATCTTGATCAATAAAGGAGGCTCGTAATCCGTAAAAGGGTCGATCTCGAAGAAAGAGAGAAGCTCCCAACCACTGAGGAGGAAGAGGACCATCCCGATGAAACCGATGGTAAATAGCTTGATCCTCTTGTCCCTTTGCCAGAATTCCTTCCAGCTTTCCTTGATCCTGTCTGTTAGGGTCATCGGACTCCCTTCCCCCTTAACATCATTGATTATTTATGATTATCTAGGCCGCATCAACAGTTTCAAGGGGTTCGTCTTACAAAGTGATATATAAAGGCCCGATCTATGGACGGTCGCCCTGGTCTTCGAAGACGGCGGTGATATATGATCCGCCCTGGCAATACCGGGGCAACAGAACAACGGTGCCTTTAAGGGTCCCTGGCCGACCGTTCGGACGTGACGTCCTGGGATGAGGTTCAGGACAACCCAGGCATCGGACATAAACCCCGGGATGGGTCAGAACCCGGAGAGGGCGTTCGCCTGCCGATGATGGCTTTTGTTATATCCCGGGGACAATCATTCCCCTATGACCGTGAGGTGTACCTTTCGATCCCTGGCAGGTCTTACATCCAGCTCTAGGAATATTATCTGCTGCCATTTCCCTCTTACCATCGTTCCTTCGCGGACCGGGAGTGTTATGTCCGGTCCAATAAGGGAGGCCCTGATATGGGAATGGCCGTTGCCATCGCTCCAGGTCCGGTGGTGTGCATATTCGATACCCTTAGGTGCAATGCGTTCCAATATGGCAGGCAGGTCCTCTAGCAAACCCTCTTCGAACTCAAGCACTGTCAATGCCGCGGTCGCCCCCTCAGCGAAGCAGCTGACGATGCCATCACCGATACCAGACCTCCCAACACAATCCTCGACCCTGGCAGTTATATCGAGGATGGTGCCTTCTCCAGTGGTTCGGAAGACCAGAGTGTCCTTGAACACGACCATTTCGGATCCTACCTGAGAATTTCCACCGCAGAACCGGTTCACTGCATAAAACCCTTGTGATTCGGTCTTCGGGGAGGGCGATCCTGACTACCTTATAAATTACCTTGGGTCACCGGAATTGGGTATCATGCAAAGGAATACCAGGTCCTCATTCCCGTTATTGATGTAACCGTGGGGTTCATTTCCGGGGATGAACACCACATCTCCCGCAGCGATATCGACATTCCGGTCCCCGTAAAGGGCCGTTCCTTTCCCTTTCAATATGTAGATCTCATGCTCCCAGGGGTGGTCGTGAAGGGGTATCTTACCTCCTGGTCTCATGGTGAAACGCCTCATGGCGAAATTGGGAGCTCCATCGGTCTTGGACGCGAGCCACTGGATGGATGTCCCGGTCACGCCATCCATCCTGACCTCGCTGGAAGCGGCCTCATCCGCATGTGATACCTTCATCGCAGCACCATCCAAATGGTCGAACGGACATTCCGTTCGTATATGGCACCATGGGTAAGTACAAACGGTAAATAGCCTTTGTGGGGACCCACCTTACATAGGTCGTGAGCAGTATGGAACAGGGGCATTTTCAACGATAGGACTTCTGCCTTCTCTTCCTTGCCCCTCTTCCGAGAGGGGTCTTCGGGAAATGCCGCCTGGGGTCGTTCACGAGAAGCGACCTGTCGTAATGGATGTACATCTGTTTGAGGTCCTCATCGCTGAAGAACAGGACCATACCTCTAGCTATGGCGGTCCTTACCGCATCGGCCTGCCCCATGTACCCGCCGCCCTCCACGTCGATCTTGATATCGACCTTTTCCGACATGTCCCTTGCCAGTACCAGAGGTTCCATCATCTTCAATCTGGCTATCTCCGGTTCGACGAGTTCTATGGGTTTGTGGTTGACCCTGATCCTTCCCCTGCCAGAGGTGATGGTGGCCTTCGCGATGGCGGTCTTCCTCTTACCGCTCGTATTGACGGTCTTAGACAAAAATCATCCCTCCTGGAACTTGGCCCCGAGGGCCTTGGAGATCTCGCCCAGTTCGACGAACTGCTCGAGGTTGTCCTTCATTGCGACCTTCACCTTTGTGGTCTTTTCCTTCGCAAGCTCCTTAGGGGTCCCGATATAGACCTTGACCCTCTTGTATGCCTGGCGTCCCTTGGGAAGCTTGAATGGAAGCATTCCCCTCACGGTCCTCTTAAGGACCCTGTCGGGTTGCCTTGGGAAGTAAGGCCCCTTCCTCTGATGGTTGAGCCGTCTCCTGTCGATATAGCTCTCGATGACCATCTTCCGGTTCCCGGACACTATGGCCTTATCTGCATTTATTATGGCTAACTGGAGGTCCTTCTCCCTGAGCAGCCTCTTCGCGACATATGTGGAGAGCCTGCCAAGGACCAGACCCTTGGCGTCTATTACCTCGACCATCATATCACCCCATTATCCTCACGCCTGTACCCTTTGGGTTGGCCTTCACGAGCTGGGGGATGGTCAGAACGGTACCACCCGCTTTGACTATCTTATCCCTTGCGCCCCTGGTGGTCTTCACGCTGGCAACTGTGACCGGGCGATCTATCTCGCCGGCGCCAAGGAGCTTTCCCGGGATTATGAGCGTCTCCCCCTTCCCCACGTGTATGGAGATACGGGATATATTGACCTCTGCCCACACCCTGGAAGGTTTCTCCAGGCGCCTAGCGATGTCTCGCCAGATCGGTGCCTGGTTCTCAAAGGACCATCTCTTAAGGTCCTCTATGAGGGACACCAGGCCCGGGTCCGTTTTTCCTTTTACAGACATACTGACTCCTCCGACATCGTTCCCCCTTCCTTAATGGGGGGAGGGGGGCATTAGGCCCACATCATTTAAAAAGTTTATCATCCCTGAAGGGGCGTGAACGAACACGGAAAGAGCGACCTGGTCGAAGACTTCAGGACCGAAAAAGACCCGTCATGCACCCGGGATGTCGTTCTAGAGCTAGAGCGATTGAGCTTTGACGGCCTGGCGGTCATAGTCGAGGATATGCAGCGTTCCATTCTCCGAAAGGACGGCAAAGTGAATGCGATCCTTCGAGACCAGACATCGACCCTTGGCCCGGCGGCTCTTTCGGTCGTATGGGATATGGCGCAGACCCGTCTTGAGGCGTCTAAGAAGTTCTCGAGAGGGGGGGAGCTCTACTTCACCAGAGAAGGATTGAGGTGGGCCACTCCCGAACCCGCTGCCAGGCATTGCGCGTCCCGTCTTAGGGACGCTCCATGCATCGATGTAAGCTGCGGACAGGGCGGGCAGGCGTTGTTCCTTGCGATGGAATGCGAAAGGGTCATCGCATTCGATATAGATCCCCTCAACTGCGTGATCGCCCGGTCCAATGCGAGAGCCCTCGGCATTGAGAACCTGGAGGTCCACCCTTTGAACTGTCTTTCATCTCAAGCGATAGGAATGGTCGAGGAGGGTTGCTATGTCTTCTCAGACCCTGCAAGACCCCCCGGAAGCCGCGAAAGGACCCTTGAAGAGCTCGGACCGGACCCGAGGAAGGTGATGGAGGCCTACGGGCATTGCGCAGACGGATTCTGCTTCGAACTTCCCCCCTATATCGATGGTGGGAAGATCACTTTCGATCACGAGGCAGAGTACGTCTCTTTGGACGGGAGGCTCAACAGATTGAACATCTATACCGGGCGGCCAGTAAAACATACACGGAGCGCGGTGGTCCTGCCAGGCGGGGTAAGCATCTCCGGCCCCATATCTTCGCCATTACCAGGGGGGGTTATTGTCCCATTCCCTGAAATGTACATGCACGAGCTGGACCATGCCGTGGTAAGAGCGGGCCTGGTCGGGACATTGATAGGGGCATTGGGCAAAGATGCCAGGTACCTCGAGCTTGACGATAGGAGGTCTGTAATCCTGTCGGACGGACCGCTCTCGTCACCCTTCTTCACAGGAAGCTATAGGGTATTGGGGTTCGCTCCGGACCAAGTCGATGCCTCAGCGAAATTGAAGGAACACGGGGCGGGCAAGGTCACTCCGAGGTACAGGATGGACCCGGCCAGTTATTGGAGGGAGAGGACAGCGCTCGAGAAAGGGCTGGACGGGCAGGTCTGGGTCCATCTGTTCAGGAAAGGCAGCTACATCCTTGCAGAGCGGGTGGATGGCGATCAAAGGGACCGTGGATAGGTGTTCCTTGAATGTCATGACCCGATCATTCCATCACTGTGATAACGACCGTGGACACCATCGCATCCTGAACGGAGGACTGCCCCTTGTCATCCTTGATAGTAAGGGCTACCGTATAGTTACCCGGTTGGGTATATATATGTCTGACGAGCGCTTTGTTCAAGTTATCGGCCGTGCCATCATCGAAGTCCCAGTCATACTCGACTATCCTCCCATCGTCCCATGACATGCCCGCGTCGAGGTCAACTATGGCTATGCCATCCACCAACTTGACCGTCTGGTCCTCCCCGGCATTGGCGAAGGGTGGGGCGTCGAAATCATATTGGACATCGGTGTCTGCACTGACGGTCCTTCCGGGGGAGCCATCCGCACAGTCAAGGTTCGTAAGCGTTGCGACCAGCCTGTAATTGCCTCTCTTACTGTGCTCGACCGCTTTCTGGATGGTATATACGCCGGTGTTCGAGGGAACTATGGATGCGGGTCCACCGGGTCCTATGATCTCCCCCTCGAACGAGAAAGAGGAGGGATATCTTGTATTCCTCGGTTGTTGCCGCCCTGCCATATAGGTAATATCGACTATTACATAATATTCAGGTCTGGTTGAGTCCGGCATGAACGTGGACCATACCACATCGAGCGATGTGACAAGGTTGTTTATAAGGAGAGGGGCCATGGAAGATTCGCCATCGACCTCTGCCGATATCCTGTAATCGCCGTTCCCTTGAAGGAACTGTACGTAAGGGACCTCCATTGCTCCGTAATCGTCATTGACCCTTGCGGTAGTCTTGAGCAACGTCCTCCAGCCACCTATGGACGCATTATCCTCTATAGATATCTCTATGTCCACATCACCTGTGAAGGACCGAAGTCCCTTTCCAGTGGTCCTCACCTCGAACCATACCCCTGACTCCCTTGCCTGGACCCCCCCCACCGCAATGCTGCCAATACCTCGTGCACCGAATATCAGGATAAGGGCAAGTACCCCGAACAGGAGCATGCCTATGATACCTACTATGATACATACCATAGCCGGGTCCGTTCTCTTCGGTCCCGTTCCTTCTGTTGGGCGATATCCTTTGCTTCTGGTCGGGGCAGCTGGTGCAACCCTTGGTCTTCGGTCCCGTTCAGCGGTCATGTTCATCGCACTAGAATCCCGATAGTATCCTTATAAAACTTGTCTAATGAAGCTATCCTACCCAACCCCGGACCTGCCCGGTCATTTTGCCTCGGGTAGCTCTATGACAACCCTGGTCCCCTTCCGGAAGTCCCCTTCGACCCGGTCGGTGATATAAACTCTGCCTTGTGACCTCTCTACCAGGGCCCTTGTTATGGACATGCCAAGGCCTGTGTGCTTCTGATCGGGGCGGCTGTT
>JBFYMY010000221.1:0-7995 GCA_041304645.1 Thermoplasmatales archaeon | reverse complement strand
TATTTAAAGGAAGCCCAACATATATTCCTTTATTGGATGTTAGTATTATATTATTATCGATTGAACTATTGTATAGATGACTAGAAAAAATTGCATACTTAATACATTTTATAAAAATATTATTTTTTATAATATTAGATTCCATAGATATATTTAGGATTCCATAATTACACTTATTAAAAATATTATTTTTAATAACTTGATATACACCAAAAAAGGGGTAGTTCTTAAAAAAGTTCTTGAATTCGATAGCGTTTCCTTGAATATTTATAAAACTGCAATTCTCAACAACATTATTATTTACATAATAATACAAATCACTTTGAAATAATAAAGCTGAAACACTGCAATTAATAAATGAAGTATTGATAATTATATTTTCAGCAGATTTTTCTATTTTAATTGGATTTATACAATTATAAAACGTAGAATTTATTACAAATATCTTCGCAGTATTTAGATAAATACCAGGTCTGAGTGGAGTTAGATACCCAATAAAGGAAATATTTGTATTTGAAATTATTATCATTGATGTTGAATTTCCCTGTATGAAATAATTATATCCATAATTATCTGAATAGACTTCCGTCCGATTTATCGTCAAATGACTGCCGTTCCTTACCTCCAAACCACCACCAGAGGACACCATTATGTAGAACTCCCCATCATAAGTACAATTGAATATCATTTCGGTATTGTCAATAACAAGCTTCTCTCCACTTGCGACAACTATCGGCTCATTTACATAGAACGTCGTCGAATTAATGTATCGGACCTTGGTATATCGAGTAATATCCTCTAACTTAGCATTGGTCTCAAAATCGCTCTCTATCATGTGTCCTTGAACGAATATGGATGAAAAGAGCATAAGAACAATCAACGATACGATCCGACTATGCATCTTATGCACCTGCTCCATTCTCCATGAACCGTCTTCGATATATCCGTTCCGGTCCATCATTGAATTCACGGACCGTCCTGTTCGTCCCTGATGTTAAGTATCATATAAACGACATCCTCCCAATATGTGGACCCTACCTTGGAACTACCATAGTTGTAAGGTGTGTTCAGGTAGGGCATCGTGGGCGGACAGTAGACCGCTATCCCTTGCGTCCTTGTGAAGTTACAGTAATTCTCATCGTGTCTCTCGTACTCAATACCCCTCGCATCCCGATCATTGTTCCATAATATCTCAGAGATGTTCATTGAAGCGTTCAATATCTGAACATAGATACCATCCCCAGGATATGCAGATACGTTGATGAAAGCCTGTATGAAATGATAATAATCTATCTGGGTATATTTTGGAAGGTCGGACAAATTCGGTGGGGGGTTAGTGATGAGGTATTTTATCCAATTGTTTGGATACCAATCTGTTGAATAAACGGAAGCCGCAACTGATAAGATGTTCTTATACCAATATGGGTCTATCGTTATACCATAGATCAGCAATTGGTTCAAAGTCGTCATCTCATTTATCAAATTAGAATTCCTCAAATATGTACAGTTCATTGCGGAATATGTTAATCCATCAGATGTCCAATCACGAATATTATATGGAGAAGTGCTAATATTATCCCGGGAATAGTTCCATAATACATCAATGAATTCCTGACATGATCTGGAAACCGACCAATCTGGATTCTCGTCCAAATGTGTAAAAACAACATCATCTTGGTTCCCATTAGTATCCATTTCGTTCTCAGAACCGATATAATAATCTGTGAACTCTGAAAATTCCATACAGAAATCCAGTATCCCCATAAAACAGGAATACATAACAGTTAGATCAAGTTTTTTTGGAGGTTCTTCATTAGCCAACAGATCTGCCAACGATTGAATTTCCGATATTGTCAATAGATCCCTTGTGTTTGTTGTTGGTCCTGTATTGGGTCGATAATCAACTCCGAACCCTTCAAGTCCACCACCGTGCGAAAAAATATATAAACCATATTTTTCCGCAGGGAAGGTATCCATTCCCCAATCAATGAACTCATACAACGTGTTCGGATCTGCCATGTTAGCTTCCCAATTCGTTCCATGGGTTCTCGGATCACCTTGTGGCCAATCGGTAACATCCCATAACGAAACGATAGTATCTATATAGCATAAAGGAGTTGTACTCGAGGTGAAATATTTTTGATTATCCTTTCCCATTAATAACCTTCTCGTTGAAGTATTTGAAGGATAAATTCTACCATCATTATTTGGTATTTTATTCCAAAATTCATCTTGATGATAGAATGTAGGATTTAATGCATCCGAACCATCGAATTGCACAATGAAAGTAATATTGTTCGTGCAACCTACCCAGCTTAGTTTCTCGATAAATTCCCAAGCCTCTGCTAATAAGGAATTATTATTCAAGGATAAATTACCATCCTCATCATCAGCGCATACATAGATCAAAAAGGTCCATTCGATATCATTACCACTTATCGGGTCCGTATCAAGATCGTATTCAATCTCGAACTCATCGGGTCTTCCATCGCCATCATCGTCCCCAGGCAAAGGGTCCGCATTAATATTCACCTTAACGATTGCGAAAACCAATACTATCATCATCGATACAATACCTACCGCAATGGCTCCTCTTCTCATTTTATCACCGTCCTTTTAATCATTGAACGGTGAGCATTATCGTTTTTTTTTTTATATAAATCTTTCTATTAAGGATACAATTTTCGTTAGCTCGTCTTTAATCCAAGATATTTTTAGGTCCTATAGTATGTAGCATCCAATGAACCGACCCTACTACCACATCAACTTCGCCATGACCGCTGACGGCAGGATGGCGAACCCAGACGGGTCCAGGCTCCGCATCTCATCCCCCGAGGACATGAGGAGGGTGCACCTCCTCCGCCAGGAGCTCGGAGCTATCCTGGTAGGTGTGAACACCATCATCATGGACGATCCCAAACTCACGGTCAAGGAGGAGTACGTTCCTTCCCCCCGGCCCCTGACAAGGATCGTACTTGATACCTATGGCAGGACCCCATCCAACGCAAGGTTCCTCCGGACGCAGGGAAGGTCCCTCATAGCTGTCGGGAAGGGAAGGGGGGAGGCAGTGATGGAACGGCTGCAGGGGGCAAGCTCGGAAACTGCCCTCGACCTCGAGGTCCTGGAGCTTGATGAGGTCGAAGGAAGGCTCGACCTCCAAGGACTTTCAAGGTCCCTTCTTGAAAGGGGCATCGAAAGGGTCCTTATAGAGGGAGGACCCAGCGTCATAGGGTCTTTCATAGCCTCCAACGATTTCGACCGGCTCACCGTCTACATCGGCCCTATGCTGGTCGGAGGGAAAGGGCCCTCGCTCTTGAGCGGCTTGTCCTCTCTTGAAAGCATTGAACGATTGGACCTTGTCAGATCCGAGGGATCGGGTGAAGGGACATTACAGGATTACAGGCCCATCAGGTGAAGTCCTTCTTCTCACCCTGCACATCAAGGAGCTTCTTCAAAAGCCTCTTCTCCTCACCGGTGGGGTTCGACGGGACCGTTACCTTCACCTTGACTATCTGGTCCCCTTGGTGCCTGGGATATCTCATGTTGGGCATCCCCTTGCCCTTGAGGCGCATCATGGTGTTCGGCTGGGTTCCAGAAGGTATCTTCATCTCAACGGGGCCCTGGATGGTCGGAACGATGACCTTGCCACCAAGGACAGCCTGTGGGTAGCTTATGGGGATCTCTATCAGTATGTTGTCCCCGTCCCTCACGAAGGTCCCGTGGGGTGCTAGCTCGATCTTCACATAGAGGTCACCTGGCGGTCCGCCCTTGCCTCCAGCATCGCCCATACCGACGACCCTGACACCGTTGCCGTTGTCTATTCCGCGCGGGATGCTGATCCTCTTCTTAGCCGTGGTCCTGACCTTTCCCTTACCGCGGCACTTCGGACATGGGTCGGACACTATCTTGCCCTCGCCGTGACACCTGGTGCATGGTTTGGTGGTAACGTACTGGACTGGCCCAAGGTTCTTGGCCACCCTCAATGTGCCGGCCCCCCTGCAATCGGGACAGACCAGAGGCTCCTTCCCCCCCTTGGAACCCGAACCGGAGCAATCGGGGCAGTGAACAAGATGCGTTATCTCCACATCCTTATCGACCCCAGAGGCGGCCTCCTCGAGAGTGATCCTGAGCGATGCGACCCTATCCTCGCCCTTGGCGGGACCGCGTCTGTAGGATGTGCCATCCTCGAAAGGGCCCCCATCACCGAAGATGGACCCGAAACCGCCCCCGAAGGACCTCATGAACATCCTCAATGCCTCGTCCATGTCCACGTTCTGATACTGATATTGGTGCATCCCTCCTTCGGTACCTTCGGGGGAGAAGCCGAACTGATCGTACTGCTCCCTCTTCTGCGGGTCGGTTAGCACCTCGTAGGCGGCCGTCACCTCGGTGAAATTGGAGGCGGCCGAAGGGTCGTCCGGGTTCCTGTCGGGATGGAACTTGAGAGCGAGCTTCCGGTAGGCCTTCTCTATGTCCTCCTTGGACGCACCTTTATCGAGGCCCAGGACCTCGTAGTAGTCCTTCTTCATCCCGTGACCCGTCCTTCCCCCTTGGACCGACCCCTGATGGAAACCTCACTTAAGGTCCTTTGCATCCACATCTACGTAATCGTCATCGCCCATCTTCTGGGAGGGGGGTGGCGGGGGAGGTGCTTGTTCCTCCCTGCCCTCCTCTCCCGGAGGCGGCCCCTGCTGTTTGGAGAGCTTCCGGTACATCTCGGCGAAGAGGTTCTGGGATGCCTCGGAGAGCTTCTCGGTCCTATCCTTGATGGCATCCAGGTCCTCACCCTTCAATGACTCGTTGAGCTCCTTGATGAGGGTCTGTACCTTATCCACCTCGGCCTTGTCGAGCTTGTCCTTGTGCTCCTTGATGGCCCTCTCCGTCGTGAAGATGAGGGCTGCCGCACCGTTCCTTATCTCGGCGGCCTCGAGCTTCTTCCTGTCATCCTCGGCGAACTTATCGGCCTCATTGGTCATCCTATCGATATCGGTGTCCGAGAGTGCGGTGGACCCTGTAACGACTATATCCTGACTGTTCCCGGTGGCAAGGTCCTTTGCCGTCACGTGGACTATGCCGTTCGCATCTATCTCGAAGGTCACCTCTATCTGCGGGATGCCCCTTGGCGCAGGGGGAATACCGGTCAGTGTGAATATCCCCAGGGTCTTATTGTCGGAGGCCATGGCCCTCTCCCCCTGGAGGACATTTATCTCCACCTGGGGTTGATTGTCAGATGCCGTTGAGAAGACCTTGGACTTCTTTGTCGGTATCGTGGTGTTCCGGTTGATGATCTTGGTCATGACACCGCCCAGCGTCTCTATGCCGAGGGAGAGCGGGGTCACATCGAGGAGGACCATATCCTTGGTCACCTCGCCGGATAGGAGGCCCGCCTGGATAGCGGCACCTATGGCAACGCACTCGTCAGGGTTTATGCTCTTTGAAGGTTCCTTCTTGAGCAGGTCCTTCACCTTCTTCTGAACGAGCGGCATCCTTGTGGCCCCTCCGACCAGCAGGACTTTGTTTATGTCCTCGGGCTTGAGCTTTGCATCCTTCAAAGCCTGTTCAACTGGCCCTCCGGTCCTCTCTACCAGGTCCTGGACGAGCGATTCGAGCTTGGACCTTGTGAGCTCCGTCTCTATATGGAGCGGCCCGTCCTTGCCCTGGGCGACGAATGGTATCGATATCTGTGTCGATGGTGTTCCGGAGAGCTCTATCTTGGCCTTCTCGGAAGCGTCCTTGAGCCTCTGGATGGACTGGCTGTCCTTGAGCAGGTCAATGCCATGCTCCTTCTTGAAATCGTCCGCCAGGTACTGCATGACCCTCCTGTCGAAGTCATCCCCTCCGAGCTGGGTGTTGCCGGAGGTGGATTTCACCTGGAACACGCCCCCGCCTATCTGGAGAATGGAAACATCGAAGGTGCCCCCCCCCAGGTCATAGACCAGGATGATCTGGTCCTCCTCACGGTCAAGTCCGTAGGCCAGGGCCGCTGCCGTTGGCTCATTGATTATCCTCTTGACCTCCAGACCTGCTATCTTACCGGCATCCTTGGTCGCCTGCCTCTGGGCATCATCGAAGTAGGCAGGGACGGTAATGACCGCCTCTGTGACCTTCTCGCCCAGATATGCCTCGGCATCCTCCTTGAGCTTCTGAAGGACCATGGCCGATATCTCCTGAGGGGTCATCTTCTTATCGCCCATCTTCACCTTGACCTTCTGCCCCATCTTCCTCTTTATCGAGGAAACGGTGCTCTCCGAGTTGGCGACGGCCTGTCTCTTTGCAAGCTCGCCCACAAGCCTCTCGCCCTTCTTGGTTATGCCAACGACGGAGGGTGTGAGCCTTGAGCCCTCCCTGTTGGGTATTACGACCGGCTGTCCACCTTCCATCACAGCGACCACCGAGTTGGTGGTCCCGAGATCTATGCCTATTACCTTTCCCATTTTTGTCACCTCTTACTTATCGTCAGTGCTTCTTCTTCCTTGCCTTATGCTCGTCCTTCTTGTTGACTATGACATGAGCTGGCCTCACGGTCCTGCCCTTGTAGAGGAAGCCTTTACGGACCTCTGTTACAATCGCCCCATCATCCAGGTCCTCTTTCTCAACGAACCCTATGCTCTCATGGATGTTGGGATCGAAAGGCTTGCCCTTTGTTTCGACCGATGTTACCCCCACCCTCTGGAATAAAGAGAGTATCCCGCCCTCCATCATCTCGATGCCTTTGAGGACCTGCTCCATCTGCGGCCCGTTCATCTTCATCGATGCAACGGAAGCCCTTCCGAGCTGGAACACATCTAGGACCTCGACCAGGCCCCTTGCCGTCTCCTCCATCCTCTTGTCAGCGATGGATTCTCTCTCGGTATCTGCCCTCCTCTTGAGGTTCTGATAGTCCAGGAGGAGGAGCTTGAGCCTTGATTCGAGCGCTGACCGTTCCTCGAGGGCCTTCTGCAGTTCCTTACGGACCTGCTCGGTCTCCTTGGACTGCGGTCCCAGAGAGAATGTTATCTCACCGCACTTCTCAGGCGGGGGGGATGTTTCAGGTCCCGCAGGGTGGGGCTCGGGCTTCTTCTTAAGGGATATCTCCAGGACACCCTGGGAGAATGAGATGGCAACGCTCTCGGGATCCGGTTCGAACGGCATCACCTGTATGGTGCTGAACTTGCCCCTCAGTCCCTGAGCCTCTATCTTCACGACATCCCCCGACAGGGCCATTTTGATGGCGTCCTGAGGGACGCCGGGCAGCTCCACTATCACCTTCGCTCCGTCCGAGGTCTCCAGTATCTGGGTGACCGGTTCCCTCACCTGTGCCTCCTGACCCTTATCGCCCATCTTTTCATCACCTTGTTTACAACTTGCGGTTGTTATCTATTGAGAGGGTAATCACGCGGCTTTATTTAACCTTTTCCCGAGCATTCTCCCCCAAACCAGACGCATGATGATGGAAACCAATTTATCCCCTACCCCGGATGAGGGGACGTGAACATTCCCCCCCTCCTTTACATAGGACTCATACTGGTCGCCATCATCTCTGCCGTGATGGTGAACATCGCCAAGTATGCATGGAGGAGCAGGAAGTGGACGCTCATCTTCGCCCTCACAGGCTCATTGTCCGTCCTCTGTCTGATATTGACCGTATGGCTCTAAAGGAGCGAAACCATGGGTAGGAAGGTCCTCACCACACCAGCAAAGAAGGGGCCGGACCCTGCCGGTATCTACCCCATCCGCTCGGATGTCCGCTGGTCCATGAGAGGGGACTGCGTCGTATTGGAATACCCCAAGAACCTCAACAGGTTCGAACGTTCTTTGAAGAGGTTCCTTGGAGGTCCCGATGACATAAAGCGGCCGTTGGACAGGGTCGGGACCATGCTCTGGCTCATGTCGGACGGAGAGCACTCGCTCCTGGAGATATACCTTGCCGAGCAGGAAGCCTTCCATGAGCGGGTGGAACCTGTCGATAAGGTCGTCGGAGGGCTCCTGGAGACCATGCTGGCCCTTGGCCTGATG
>JBFYMY010000220.1:0-5378 GCA_041304645.1 Thermoplasmatales archaeon | reverse complement strand
ACGGGTCGCTCATGAGGCTCCGCTCGAACCTGCAGAGCTCCGAGCCCATGTACCTGTCCCTTAGCCGAAGGCCCGCCATGACCCCACCAATGTGTGCTCTCAAGATGAGCTTTTCTTATGCTGTCTGCGGAGCCTTCTCTCCTTTCTCTTGGCGGCGGCATAGAGAATGAGGTCCCGCTCCAGGTCGTTCACGGGTCTGAGCCTCTTGTACATTATGACGGAGGCCCTCCTCAGATCGGTATAGGAATCTATGTCAAGGGCCATCTCCGGGGGAACACCAACAAGGCATATCCTGATGCCGGAGAACCGGCTCACTATGGTCTCGACCTCGGAAAGGGCCAGTTTCCACCTCAATGACCTCAGGATCGGCCTGCCGAAATGCCTGATCAGACTTGGGTAGGTGAACGGACTGGCACCCATCTTCCTTAGCGAATAGAACCGGTCCATCAATGCCCTGTTCACTGCATCTGTCCTGTAGAGGAACATATTCCCGACCATGATATGTCCCTTGCCCCCTTTCCCAAGGATATTGCCCATATCATCCAGAATTGCGAGACCGAACTTGTTCAGGTTGCCCTTTCCCGGACGGTTGGGTCCGACCCTCCCCAGTTCGACCAGGTCATTATCCTCTATGTATTCCCGCAGTCCTTCCCTCGAAGCAACGCCGAAACATATCGATGGGCTCGGACCCCGGGCCCGGCAAGCATCGAGGAAATGCCTGATGGCCTCCGGGTTTATGAGCGGAGTGTCTCCGCCCACGACCAGGAGTTTCTCGCCAAGATAACCCTCCGCTACAGCGGCCTCTTTACCCCTCAGTATGTTCTCTCCGATGGACCCACCCTGGTCAACGACGACGGGGCCTTGGATACCGCTTCTCTTAAGATCGTTCGTTATCTGCTTCCTTGGGCCGACAACGAAGACCTTCGTAGTGTCCACCAGGTCCGATGCCAGAACTCCCTTTATCACAAGGGATAACGAGGTCTCACCTGCGACCGATAGGTACTCCAGGAGGACCTGCTTCCTCTTCCTGTAAAGTCTGTCCCCCGTCTTACCTGCAAAATAGAGCGTCCTTTTGAGGAAGTTGATGTTCCCCTGGGAGCAGAGGTCCGGATGGAGGTACAGCAGAGATTTGTTCTCGCCCACGATATAATCGTCCTTGTTGATCTGGGAAGCTATGCGCGATTCTATCTGCTCCCTCTCCACGGCCCAGAGGGAGGGATGGCCCAACCGGTAGAGCAGTCCACGTCTCCTCCGACGGGCCAGTTCCCTGCTGATCTTAACGTTCCCCGCAAGGACGACAACGCAGATGCCGGGACCGTTATCCATAGAAACCAAGGAGATGTTCACCCCTGCTCCGAACGTTCTTTCATACCATATCCCTCGCTTCCATCGATGATATGATTTATTATATTTGCCCCCGGCCTACACCCGTCATGGACCTGGACGGACTTCTCTCACTGGCAGAGGAAGCGGCCTTCGCAGGGGGAAAGGAGGCGCTCGCCCTGTGGGGTGGAGAGGTCCCCATGGAACGTTCGGGGGGGACTTATCTCACAAGGGCAGATCTGGCCTCAGAGAAGGCCATACTCGATGTCCTTGGTCAAGGGCCAGGCGGTGCGGGCTTCCTTTCCGAGGAGAAGGGTGGGATGCCCCATGCGCCTGGAAGGCCCTGCTGGATAGTGGACCCTATCGACGGGACATGGAACTACCTCCACGGCGGCTCGTGGTGGTCCATCTCAATAGCGCTCATGATCGAAGACAGGTTGGTCCTTGGCGTCGTTCATTCGCCTAAGCTCGGGAGGACATACATGGTCCATGAGGGGAAGGACCGATCCGTTTGCAACGGCAGGGACCTTCGGCCAGACCCCAGCCGTTTCCCCGGAGAATGGACCATCGCTTTCGGTGCCCCATTGACCGACATCGGTAGGACAGGGGATATGGAGAGGATGCTCTTTTCCAACATCCCCACATCGGACCCCGATAGACCAATGCGGCCCTCCAGGTTCCTTCCGGGAAGGGGCTCCATGGCCCTTGAGCTGTGCTCCCTTGCGGACGGTAGGTTGAACGCTCTGTGCAGGTTCGGACAGCGGTCCTGGGACGTCGCTGCGGGGTCCATCATCGCTCAGAGGTCCGGATGTGTCCTATCGACCGCAGAGGGGGCAGACTGGGCAGAGGAGGTAAGAACGTTCTCAAGGGAGCGCAGGACCGATCTGATCGGTGCTACCGGGTCCGAGAACCTCGTACTGCTGAAGGATATGATGGCCGGAAAGGTACTGAGCTGGCCGCTTTGACCTGAACCCTTGGACCGATGGGCCCCCGTCCGACCGCCGGCAGAGGGTGGCTGCGTGCGGATCGGCCCGCATCATGCAAAAGCTTGAAATAATGGCCCTATTCTATGAAGTGAGCGGTGGATGAATTGGACCTAGCTGCCTATACCGAAACGGTGATGGAGACCATGAAGGGGCTCGACCATGGGGCCGTTCAAAGGCTCATAGATGCCATGAAGGATGTCCGTTCCAGGGACGGGGCCATCTATGTCTTCGGAAACGGGGGGAGCGGGGCCGCATCCTCGCATCTTGCCGAGGACGTGGGCAAGATGACCATCCCGGACCTCGAGAGCCCCAAAGGCAGGTACAGGATCATGTCGCTCACTGACAACTCCCCTTACCTTCTGTGCCTGGGCAACGACCTGGGTTTCGAATCCGTGTTCGAGCAGCAACTAATGAACCTGGCCCGTCCTGGGGACCTTGCCATAGGCATCTCCGGCTCAGGGAACTCCAAGAACGTTATCAGGGCAATGGCGGCAGCAAAGAGGATGGGGATGACGACGGCGGGTATCCTTGGTTACGACGGGGGGGTCCTGAAAAAGATGGTCGAGATCCCCGTTCATGTGAGGTCAATGGACATGCAGGTCTGCGAGGACCTCCACATGCATATAATCCATCAGATCGTCAAGGCCCTTGCGTACGGATGAACGGGAGCAGGTCAGATCGCTCCTGTAACCGTTAATTATTTCTTGAACATAGCTAGTAATGCTACTGGATGTCGAATATGGACGCCCAGGGGCTTTCAAGGAAAGTGCATCAAGCACATTGGACCGTCAATAGGTCCAGAGCCCTGGGCCTGCTCCTGCTCTTGGTCCTATCACTGGCCCTCCCCTTATCCGGTCCGGGGGGAGCCTATTATGGAACATATCAAGCCCCGGATGGGAACGAGGTAAAGAGCAGAAATGATGTGGAAGCGCCGTTCGTTCCCGGGCTGACCTATGCGGCCATAGGGCCCCAGATGTTCTCGGAGGAGGTCCAACCCCTCCTGGAATGGAAGACCCAGAAAGGGGTGCGGGCCCAATATTTCCCGTTCGATTCGGAGAACGGTTTCAAGG
Source organism: Thermoplasmatales archaeon (assembly GCA_041304645.1). GTDB lineage: Archaea > Thermoplasmatota > Penumbrarchaeia > Penumbrarchaeales > Penumbrarchaeaceae > JALOTP01. Next base: position 1,999 of record JBFYMY010000220.1, on the reverse strand, counting down.
ATTTCCCGGGTAGGGACAGGCAGGAAAGCATACGGAACTTCCTGGTATCGTTGAAGGATCGGAACAAGGACCTCAGGTGGCTCCTCCTGGTGGGTGACGGCGAGATCATCCCCTCCAGGAACACATTCATCAACGGGGATGCTAGGAACGGTTCGGACGACCCGGACAACTACGTCCTATCCGATTATTATTACACTGGGCTGAACTCCAGCTGGGACACGAACGGGAACGGTATCTTCGGGGAGGATATCTACGGGGTCCTGGACGAGTACGATTGGCTCCCGGCGCTATATGTCGGCAGACTACCCGCATCCAACGAGATGGAGCTTAAACATCTGGTCCAAAAACAATTGCGTTATGAAACGGACCCGGCCCCGGGAAGCTGGACCAGCTCGACGCTGCTGGTCGGCTCCCTCATGGACAGGCCCAATACCCCCAACAATCCCTTGACGACGGGGGACGAAGGGTTCGATGCCTACAAGGACAATGCCTACGAGCTGGTGAGAAAGGTCGGGGGCGACCTTCCAGACCATATTGTCCCATTGGAGCTCTATGATTACGAGCTGGAGGTGTACGGAGGCTACAACCAGCTCTTCGACATCCTCAACCGGAGCTCGTTCACATCACACTACGAGATGGGGTTCTCCACTGTACTCCTGGCCTGCCATGGGGATACCAACGGCAACTGCACCAATTACCTTGGGGAGTCTGGTGGCAAGAGGGATTATTGGGGTGACTACCAGGACTATTTCGATTACCATACCGCAGAGACCATTGCCAATGGAGAGAAGCTCCCTCTGCTCTATATCTCCAGCTGCGCCTCCTTGAACTTCACAGAGGTTGACGATACCAATATGGAACGGGTCCTGAGGAACCCGAACGGTGGGGCCATTGCAATAATCGGGGCCTCAAAGGACACCTTCAGAGGCGAGTACCGCCCCGAGGAGAACTATACCAGCTCCTATGGCAACTGGTGGCAGGCAAGGGAGTTCTTCAGGCTGATGTACGGGGGACATCCTAGGCCAGGTGAGGCTCTCTATATGCAGAAATGGAACTACATCCAGCATGTCTTCACAGAACGGGACTATTCCATAGAGGAGTTCAGGATGTTCTACAACAACAACCTTGCCTACAACCTACTGGGGGACCCCGAAGGCCCTATATGGACAGATGTTCCACGCGAGATAGAGGTAGACCTCCCTTACCCGTTCTACCAGGACAACGGGACTTTCATGGCAGCGGTCCGCGACAAGGGCACGCGCACCCCCGTGAAAGGCGCTGTCATCACACTGATGGACCCGTCCGACCCCTCGGTGTACTATGTGAACAGGTCAGATGCATCGGGGAACTTCAGATTCGATATCTACCTTGATGCCCTGAGGGACCTGAAGGTCACCGTAACCTCTGACGGTGCCGTCCCAAGGTCCTTAGACCTGAGGGTCGCCTCCCGCTGGAACATCAATGTCGATGATAAGGTTGTGTTCGAACCCGACCCACCGACCGCACGCAGGACCATGGATGCTGCCATCACGGTAAGGAACACGGGGCTTACAACGGTACGGAACATAACCCTGACGGCTACCTTGAGCCCCGTATTGGAAGGGGTCGGAAACCCTGTCACGGAGGTCAAGCTGATATCCATGATAGGGCCCGGGCTGAGCCACATCCAGCATTTCACCAGGTTCACCGTCTTCGAGGGGACCAACCGCCTTGAGGCAGTCGCCGACATCATAGGTTTCCCCTACAGGGAATCGAGCTCCGAGGACAATCGGGTCATGTTCACATTCCAGGCGAACGAACCCGTATCCGTGGCCCCCAACGGCTTCCCGGACGATATCACCACGCTGGAGGACACACCCCTATCCGAGATGTTCGGCAGGCTCAATATCAGTTCCTACATCAAGGACCTGGACCAGTATCCTCAAAAGGTCATAACGAGGGTCGAGGTCCTGTCCGGGAAGGTCAACACAACGCTTTCGAGCGGGATGGTACTTGATGT
>JBFYMY010000219.1:0-2774 GCA_041304645.1 Thermoplasmatales archaeon | reverse complement strand
CCGGGTTCGGACCTGGCACACAGTATCCGATATCGGCACAGTTCGCACCGACGTTCGTTTACTTCGATCAGAACACCGGTCAGTTCCTCCATGACTACTACGGCTTCCCCTACAGGATCATAGATTCCACCATGAACAAGGGGATACCCATGTACCTTGAGGTCATAGTGGGCATAGAGGAAGGCCACCCAGGGGCGGAGTTCTTCCTCAAGGGTTGGTACAGCTATCTCAACGTTTCCATAACCTTCCACAACGGGTCCATAGACGTCAGGTCGGACCAGTGGGGTGAGATAGTCTCCGACAATGTGAGCTACGATGTGGACGATGATACCGACGGGGACGGCATCCCCAGGATCGCCGACAGGTCCATGGTCAATCCCTGGATATACAATCCAAAGGAATCTCAGTATCCGGTCTTCTCGCTGGGGCTCGATGACCTTAACCAGAACAAGATCCCTGCCGAGATGCAGCTGGATTACTTCAACCCCGCAGATTACGTCATAGACGGGTACGGACCGTGGCCTGGACCTGACGATCCCTACAAGGACACGGTTACGGGCAAAGGCCATTCCGGTCTCCAGGTGCCTTTCATCAACATATCGAACTATCCGGACCCCAACGCACTCCATGCACAGGGCACGGTGGAGTGGTATTACTGGTCATCCATGACGTTCTATACGGTCGGGTTCCACTTCATGGTGCCCGAGGGTGTCATGGCAGGCTATGTGGTCATGGACATGATAGTAGACACCACAGAGAACATACACGTCGAGGAGTCCTTCGACGGGTTCACAGGATATCCGTACGTATGTTATTGACGACTTGGGTGACCAATGAAGGGGGTTCCTATGGGACCCCCTTTTTTTTTAAAAATTTTCGTAATGTCCAGATGGTACTGTATTTATAGTTGCATCGCTTTTGAAGGCTCCCGCAGGTTCAGCCATGGGGTATGCCAGGAGGCTCTCCGAATGAGATTCATCAGATGGTCGGCCCTAATATTTGTAATGCTGTTGGTTGTCCCTATACTGCCCCATGCATCGGTTACGGTATCTGCAGGGAGGCCCATTTTCGCTTCGAACGTGCTCTCGGTATGGGACCAGAGGAACTACAACCAGGCCCCCAAGGACCTGGCTGTCGATCACAACGGCCGGCTCTTCATGTCCTACCAGACATATCTGGGCGATATCATATCCACCGTCTGGTTGGTGCATTCGGACGACGGCGGTGTATCCTGGTCCGGGTCGGTAAGGATAGATGACGTCCTTCGCGATGGGAACACCTCGAACGATGATTCGAAGCAGAGCTACCCCCGCCTTGCCGTTGCGTCCAACAACACTCTCTATGCCGTCTGGGCCGATTGGCGGGACAAGGCCTTCACCCAGCAGATAAAGATAGCATGGTCCACTGACGGCGAGAACTTCTCGAGGAGCATACGGATAGACGGCGTGAAGGAAGAGCCCATCATGCACGGGGCCAGACCCGACATCGCAATAAACGACGCGGGGAGGATATTCGTCGCCTGGCAGGACAGGAACGTCTCTGGGTCGTACTGGAACATCTGGTCGGCGTTCTCGGATGACGGCGGGGTCACCTGGTCCACTATGAAGCGCATAAACACGGACAGCCCCCATGTCAGGCAGCATGAATGGGTCGGTTGCGCCATGCACGGGAACGACGTCTATGTGACCTGGCACGACAACAGGGAGGACAGCCAGTACAGGCCCTATCTTGCCATATCACATGACGGCGGGGCGACCTTCCTGCCGGAAAAGGCGGTGTCGGACGACCTTGAACAGAAGAACTCGAGGCAGTGGCCCTCGCCCGCGGTCGATGACGCCGGGAACCTCTACATCACATGGAGGGACAAGAGGACCGGTTCAGACGAGATATGGTTCGCTAGGAGCACGGACAAGGGGGCGACGATCTCGCAGAACAAGAGGCTTACCGTGGCCCCCGAGAACGTCGATGACTGGTATCCTGTGACGGCCGCAAGAGGGAACGGGATCGTATCGGTGACCTGGCAGAGGAGGGTACCCTCCATAGAGACCAAGGACGAAGGGGAGATATTCTTCGTGAATTCCTCGAACGGCGGGCTGACATGGGCCGACATCCTTCGGGTCGATGATACGGACAGGTACTGGAACGATATCTCCGTCCAGGAGCTTCCCGTAATGGCCTATGATATGGCCGGAAGGGCCATCTGCGCCTGGTCCGACGGCAGGGAGGAATATACCTACAGCAAGGACGCCTATTTCTCAAGGCACAGCGGGGACCTGTCAGGGCCCAACCACCGACCGGTGTTCATGGACATGGGCTTCGTGGGCAACTTCACATTCAACAGGAACATAGGGTCCACGAGCTCCCCGTTCCTCTTCTACTGCAACTATTCGGACGAGGACAATGATGTACCGGTCATAGGTTACCCCAGGCTCTATATCTTCAACGATAGTGCTGGAACGGACCCTGTCCTTTCGACCCCCGTGGTCCTGGATAAGAAGTATCCCGGGGATTTCGACAATATAGACGGTGTGAGGTACGAGGCAAAGGTAGTGATCCCGGTCAAGGGTAACGTCCATTATGCACTGGAGGTGGTCGAGGAGAGGGACAGCGCCCCTTACATGTCACCGGTCCGACCGGGCCCATATATTGACGGTGAGCCTCCGGTCCTGACCGTACTGTCGCCCAAGGACTTCACCTGGATCACAAAGGAGACGGTCCGCTGCACCGTCAGGGTGGAGGACCTGCAGGGAGGGCATGTGAACCCTCAGACCATC
>JBFYMY010000218.1:0-3661 GCA_041304645.1 Thermoplasmatales archaeon | reverse complement strand
TGAGGAACCTCATCCGGCATAGGACAGATTCATTGATCGCAATACTTGGCTTTATGATAGGAACATCGATCATCTGTTCTTCGCTTGCCATCGGAGATACGATGACCAATATGATCGAGGGGATAGTCTATGAAGGTTTCGACCTCTATGATGAGTATATAACGGTCGATGACCCGGACGGGAACCCCCAATATTTCAATGGGTCCGCCCCGAACGGCCTGGCATCGATAGTATGGTCCCTTAACGATGACGAGGAGCTCATAGATGGGGTAACTTGGGAGGTATGGGAGAGCGGTTCTGTCATCGATACCACCTCCGGCCTCTTCGAACCCTCAATGAGCTTGAGGGCAGTAAGCCCCTATTCTTTCGACAAGTTCGGGACCTACACTTCGAAGGGGGAGAAGTTGACCTTCGATCTTGGCCTCGATGAGGTGTACATCGTTGATGATGCGGCGGAAAAGCTGAATGCGGAACCAGGGCATAAGGTCAACGTCTCATCCAGGGGTGGGACATCCGAGTTCACGGTGAAGGGGATCATAGATGGTAAAGGAAGAGGTGCGACGTTCTCCACCGATACCATCTATTTTTCCTACGAAGGGATCTGGGCCCTACTAGGTCACCGTTCGGATGGAGAGACCCCAAACGGCCAGGCAGGGAATTGGTCTGATGGGACCTACAATGTCCTACTCATATCCAACAAAGGGGGAAAGGTCGCCGGGGGGGAGCTCTGTTCCGAGGTCAAGGAGAAGCTGGAAAAGGCATTGATGGGATACCCCCATCCATTGGGTCCCGGGGCTGTCTGGAGGGTCACCAACGATAAGGGCAGCAATGTTGAGCAGGCCAAGACATCGATGGAATCCTTCACCAAGCTCTTCCTTGTCCTTGGGACCTTCACCATAATCGCTGGTATAACCCTCATCATAAACATCTTTGTGATGCTGTCCGAGGAACGAAAGGAGGAGATGGGCATCTCCAGGGCCATAGGGATGAGGCGAAAACACCTGAGGCGGGTCTATCTTTTCGAAGGTACCTTCTACAGCATCATCTCCTCTGTCATAGGGGTGATGTTCGGTGTCCTGGCAGGTTACCTCATAATCTTGGGGATGCAGAGGATATTCGAACAGATGGGGGTAACAGGCTTCAGCATACTCGACAACTATACGGTGACACCGGTCTCGCTCTTACTATCCTTCATCGCTGGCTTCACCATAACCATAGCCACGACCCTGATGATCACACAGAGGGTGGCCGTCCTGAACATTGTTACGGCAATACGGAACACACCCGAACCCGTCAAGGAATCCGGCTTGGTGAGGAGGTTGCTGCGTCTCACCGGGACCCTTGATCCAAGGACGAACACCGGAGATGGCTCAAGAACGGCAAGGATGGTATCATCCATATTCTCCCGCTCTACCATAGCCGGGGCCATTTTGATAGTCATAGGAACGCTCCTTGCCTTATCTGGACTGCCGGGAAAGATCGCATGGTCCACCTATCTTGGGATATCACTTGTTTTGGTGGGCTTCTCTCTCCTCTTGAAGAACCTATTGGGCGACAGGATAGCTTTCAATATAACGGCCGTACTGTTGCTGGTCTTCTGGATAGCGCCCATTCCATTCTTCATGGACTTCAAGGGCGATCTGGAGATGTTCGTACTATCGGGGGTATTCATGGTCTCTTCAGGCGTGCTCCTCCTTGTATGGAACACGGATATCATCCTTTGGGGCCTGGAAAGGGTCCTTTCCTTGGTAAAGGTGTCCCCCGCCTCCATCAAGATGGCCATATCCTATCCCATCAAGAAGAGGTTCAGGACAGGTACGACCATCTTCATGTTCGCCTTGATAATATTCACCATAACCGGGATGTCGATGATAGTCGAGATATTCAACGTCAACACCGAGAGCTTCGAGAAGACCATTGGTGGGGGCTACGATATCGTTGGGATCTCTGGGATATCCGGCATAGATGACCTGGATGCGACGGTCATGATGCTGGACCCTGTCAATCATTCAAAGGTAGATTGGGAGAGGACCTCATCATTGGGATATGGGTATCTTAAGATAAATTACACCGTTCCAATGCTCGGGACCAAGGACGAGATTATCTACCCTTGCGCAGGGGTATCCGATGATTTCGTCAGGAGCAACAGCTACGGGTTCAGCGAAGTGGCCTGGGCCCTCATTGATGACGGGGGACGGTTGGAGCATTCTGATTCGCTCGTTTGGAACTCTCTCAAAGGGAGCTCGTTCGTGGTCCTTGACGGGAACCTGGCCGGTGGGATGTTCGGACCTCCAGCCCCCTTCTCCACCAAGGTCGGGAAGAACCTGACGTTGGTGAACTACAGGAACGAGCATATCAACAGGACCGTAATAGCATTCACAAGACAGATGGGTGTCAGCGGTGTGTTCATGCATCAGGATGAGGCGAATGCCTCCTTCTCGGTCATGGAACGGAAGGTCCATCTGATAGTGGTCAATGAAGATATCGACCCAAGTGATGTCTCCGATGGTTTGAGGCGGGTCCTGCTTCCATACGGTTTCTTCACTTTCATTGTACATGACCTTGTGGAGGAGATATTGAAGGCCAATAATGCATTCTTCGACCTCTTCAACGCCTTCCTATCATTGGGGCTCGTGATAGGCATAGTCGGTCTGGGGATAGTTACGCTGAGGTCCGTCTATGAGCGCAGGCACGAGATAGGAATGATGAGGGCGGTCGGGTTCACGAGGGGCATGGTGGTCGGATCGTTCCTGGGGGAATCGGGTTTCATAGCCGGTTCGGGATTGTTAATAGGTTCATTTCTGGGTGTCATACTGGGTTGGATGCTGTGGAGGGACGGAGGGTTCGGGTCGGATTTTGACAAATTCGGTATTCCCTATCTGAAGATACTGCTCATTGTGATGATCGCTTTCCTCTTCGCATTGTCATCCTCCATACCTCCCTCGTTGAAGGCGGCAAGGGTCACACCTGCAGAGGCTCTGAGGTATGAGTGATAGTCACTGATGAGTGTTTAAAAGGCAGATGAGAGAACGCTCATGTGTACAATAGATAATTAATAGTTGACAAAACCATATTATCATATCCATTGGTTGGAGATGGAAGCATGGATACCGGGAGCATTCGATGGATAGTTCTACTATGGTCCTTGATGTTTGTCTGCCCGTCCCTGATCCTCATCCCTTATGAGGTCAGTGGTGACGGTGGTTTCATCCCATCGAACAATACCCCTGTCTTTGAATCGGGTCAGAACGCGATAGTCTGCTGGAACGGTACGTTCGAGAGGATGTACCTCTCCGTGAACATCCGGTCCGAAGAGGATACGGAGGGATTGCATGTTGTACCGTTCTTTTCGTTACCTGAGGTAAGTTTAGGCAATTTCACGATCTTCCATAATATGACCAGGGTCCTGAACATCCGGTCAGACAAGCATAACTACGGGGATTGGTCAAACTCAGATGGGGGGACAGGTTCGAATTCGGACATCGTCATAGAGTTCGAACGGAAGATAGGGTCACATGACATCACTGTGATCCATGTCGTTGACCATACCGCCTTCAAGGACCAGATAATGGACCTCTTGATGGGGCTCAACATTCCGCTAGAGATGTGGCCTGCTGAGTTGGACAAGGTCATTTCAGGCTATTGCATGAGGGGGATCACA
>JBFYMY010000217.1:0-9986 GCA_041304645.1 Thermoplasmatales archaeon | reverse complement strand
GACTTCGGCGACGGGGCGACGGACGAGGGGGAGGAGGTCCTGCACGCATACTTGGTATGGGGAAGCGCGACAGTCACCCTTAATGTCGATGACGGTTCCATGGCGGACGGCCGTTCCACCGCCCAGCTCGTTCTGTTCATCAACACAATACCTGTTTCGGTCATAGAGGCCCCCTCCTTCGTCAACATGGGGGAGGCCTTCACGCTCACGGCCAACGGCTCATCGGACGAGGATGGGGACCCGTTGTCCTACCTTTGGGACATGGACGGCGACGGTTCGACCGATACACAGGGTTTCTCCGTCGTGCACCTCTTCGCAGAAGAGGGGCCCCACACAGTTGCATTGATCGTTACTGACGGTTTTGCGGTTTCGAAGGCCTCGTTCACCATCGAAGCGGTCTATCCGAACGAAAGGCCAGTTGCCAGGATAGCAGGCTATGACGAAGCCCTGAACAGAACGGTCATAGTCCCATTGGAGGACAATAGGGGCAGCGCGGAGCTCGATGCCTCACCTTCCTACGACCCCGAGGATGATGCGAACGGGAACGGGATCATAGATGAGAGGGAGAGGAGCAACCTCACATTCTTTTGGGACACGGATGCCGACAAGGACGCCGATAACGATGGTGACACCGACAACGATGAGGAGCGCACGGGCAAGACCCTCCGTCTGACGATCACGGGGACCTCCACGGTAAGGGTGGTCCTCTTCGTCCGCGATAAAAGGGGGTCCACTGACAGGTTGGACATGAAGCTTAGGGGTGACCATCCTCCAAGGGTCACGGACATCAGGACGGACCCATCTTCCACTCTCCTCGTCAACGGCAGTGTGAGGTTCACCATCCAGGCTACAGACGATGACAGGTCAGATGTCAGGCTCCTCAAGTACGATCTGGATTTCGGGGACGGCCAGTCAGTGAAAGCCTCTCTTACCAATGAGATGTCCCATACCTACCTCGAACCGGGGAGCTACGAGGTCAGGACGAACGTGACCGACGGCTCATTGTTCGGTCTCTACACCGTTTCGATAAGGGTCGTGAAGCTATCGCCTCCAGAGGTGAGGTTCCCTCCCTCAGGGGCCAAGCTCAGTGGTACGATCGTTGTCAAGGGTTCCATGCAGCCACCATCCGGTTGGACAGTGAAGCTGGTCGAGATCAGCATAGACGGCAAGGCATGGGAGGAAGCGGACGGGACAGACAGCTGGCAGTACGATCTCGCAACCTCCCGGCTCTCGAAGGGAAAGCATACCATGACGGTGAGGGGCACGGTCAAGGCAGGGTCCACAGAGGTCACTTCCGAACAGACCACCGCTTTCTCGGTTACCGTCCCGGAGGATGAGGGGACGTCCATCGTTCCCATGGTCGTAGGCATCCTGATCGTCCTGGTCGTCCTCATTCTGCTATACTTCCTGGTCTTCAGGAAGAAGAAGGGGACCGACAGGATGGAGGACCTTCTGGGACCTCCTCCGGTCGAAGGGATGGCACCTCCCGCCATGCAGCCCCAGTTCAGACCTCCCGTCCCTCCTGCAGTAAATCCTTCCTCACCCGGCGGACCCCTGGCATCTGGGACCGCAGTACCATCTTTACAACCGTCCAAGGAGGCCCCATCCGCTCCGCAGGTCCGCAAGGTCAAGGTCAAGTGCCCGGCCTGCGGCAAGCTCTTCACCGAGCAGGACACAGGCGAGAGGCCCCTGCATACGGTCTGCAAGCACTGCGGTGCAAAGGGCAGCATAGACTCGCTGCCCTGGGACGGGGTCAGACCCGGTTCCGATGCGCCAGAGGCCCCAAAGGAAGGGCCCGAACCGGTCCCCATAGTCTGTCCCTCCTGCGGTGAGCTCTTCGAGCTGAAGGGCCCGGTCTCGGAGGCGAAGTGCCCAGCATGCGGGGCTGTGGGGGAGCTGGACCAGGAGACACAGGATAAGCTCAAAGAGGCCTACGATAAGGTCAAGGAGCTGACGCTTAAATGTCCCAAGTGCTCGGGCATGTTCCATATCAAGCAAGGAGGCCTGGACATAATCTGCCCCTACTGCGGCACCAAGGGGAAATTGCCAAGGTAGGGTCGTGAAACAGCCAGTGTCCTATAGGGTCCAATATCAGGGCCGAAGAGGCAGGTGGTCTGAATGGTCGATAAGGGAGAGGAGGAAGGGTCTGTGCACATAAGCTATGACGTCCTGGAGCACTTCGCATCGGACGTCTTCATGAAGCTGGGAGTCCCGCCTGATGATGCGGACGTCAGCGCTGAGGTCCTCTCCTATGCGGACCGGAGGGGGATAAGCTCTCACGGCGTCAACAGATTGAAACCGTTCTATTACGACCGCATCCGCAAGGGCCAGCAGTCCCCGGACGCAGAGATGGCGATAGTGAAGGAAGGCCCCACCACCGCAGTCGTCGACGGACGCTTCGGCATGGGCTTCCCGGTGGGAAGGAGGTCCATGCAGCTTGCTATCGATAAGGCCAGGAAGTACGGGATGGGTATGGTGGCCGTCAGGAACTCGACCCATTACGGTGCCGCGGGGTACTATGCCACAATGGCGGCAGCTTCCGGGATGCTGGGCATCACCGGCACGAATGCTCGCCCCTCTGTCGCCCCCACATTCGGGACCGAGGCCATGCTGGGGACCAATCCGTTCACCATAGCTTTCCCCACCGATGAGGAGTTCCCTTTCGTCCTTGATTGCGCCACATCCATCTGGCAGAGGGGGAAGATAGAGTACTATGCAAGGGAAGGAAGACAGGTCCCGGAGGGCCTCGTAATTGGGGAGGACGGAAGGACGCTGACCGATTCGAGCGAGATCCTCAAAGCCCTCATCTCAGGGAAAGCGGCCCTTCTGCCCCTTGGGGGCCCAGGCGAGGACACCGCGGGATACAAGGGCTATGGATATTCCACCGTCGTGGAGGTCCTCTCCTCCGCCCTTCAGGGAGGTCCGTTCCTGAAGGCCATCACCGGTGTGAACGTGGGCCACTTCTTCATGGCCGTTGACATATCATCCTTCACTGCCCTGGAGGAATTCCAACGCTCGGCCGGCGATATCATGAGGCAGCTCCGCAGCTCCAAGAAGGCCCATGGTTACGGGCGTATCTACACCGCGGGGGAGAAGGAGCACATCCATATGGTCTCGACCAAGGATAGGGGGGCCCCCATCAACATGAGCCTTCAGGGCGAGATACTTACCATGAGGGACGAGATGGGGCTCATCAAGTACAAGTTCCCCTTCGAGAAAAAGACCTGACGAAGGCCCCAATGGATATCTACACCCGATGCCATGCTGGGGCATGGTCCTTGTCATAGGCCACAGGGGGGCGGCCGCCCATGCCCCCGAGAACACGCTCGCATCCTTCAGGAAGGCCCTGGAGCTTGGAGCGGATATGATAGAGCTCGATGTCCATCTCTCATCGGACGGGGAGCTGGTCGTCATCCATGATGATACCCTTGAAAGGACGACGGACGGAAGCGGCCCCGTATCTTCCAGGACCCTTGCCGAGCTCAGGGAGCTGGATGCGGGGGGCGGTGAAACGGTCCCTGCACTGAAGGAGGTCATCGAACTGGTCGGGGGGCGGTGCGGTGTCGATATCGAGCTCAAAGGACCGGGGACCGCAGGACCAACGGCGGAATTGCTCCGGCGGTCAGTCGATGAGGGCCTATCGGTATCGAGCTCCATCCTGGTCACATCTTTCGACCCCGTAGAGCTCCTGGAGTTCGCGCCGCTAATTCCCGAGATAAGGAGGGGCATCCTTGTAGAGGGCGTGCCTGAAGGTGTGGTCGAGGTAGGTAAGATACTTGCCGTCAGGACCATAGGGCTGGACCACCGGTTCATGACGGAGGAGGTTGTCCGAGAATGCGTAGGGGGCGGGTTCGAGGTGCATGCATGGACCGTGAACGAGCTTGAAAGGGCCAGGGCGCTCATCGGATGGGGGGTCGGAGCCATCATAACCGACAGACCGGAGCTAAAATGGGAGCTGTCGGACCAGGATAGGGGCGGATGATGGTGAAGATGAGGAAGGTCCCGCCCATCAACTGGTTCCTAAGGGCACTGTTCCTGGCCCTATTCGCATCCTTCCTGCTGGACATGGACGCATTGCTGGACCACTTCTCGGCCCACTTCCTGGGTTCCATAGAGGGGAGGACGATAACGGGGGAATGGCATATCGTCCTGTTGAACGTGCTCCTCTTCTCTGCCTTCCTTATCCCCCTCTCTTTCAGGAAGAGGTTCGATTGGAGGTCATCGGGGCTTGTGGTCGCCTTCTTCATATCCCTCTTCGTGGAGATGTACGGGCTCTCCTTCACCGTCCTTTTCGCATCAAGGCTTTTTGGGGGTACAGGGCCGGAAGGCCTCGATACGGTGCTGTCAGTGAGCCTTCTTGGTGTGGACTTCCTGTTCACGGCCCCAATGGTGTACGGGTCGCTCCTCATGCTGCTCGGGACCGTGTTCGTTGTCCTGGGGTGGGTCACTCTCTATCGCGGGGTAAAGAGGAACGGTCTGGTGACATGGGGCGTATATTCGATATCAAGGCACCCCCAGTACCTAGGCTTCATAATTGTCATCGCGGGATGGCTCGTGGGCTGGCCGACCTTACTGAACTGCATCTTCTCGACGGTCCTGATCGTGTTCTATATCCGGGTGTGCCGCAAGGAGGAACGGGAGATGACCGGGAGCGTCCCGGAATACCGGACCTACATGGATAGGACCCCATTCCTGATATAGTTCAGACCTTGGGAACCTTTTAATCGTCCATGTCCGCTCGTCCCCGTCGTGGAACCTCTGCTCGTTCTCCTATTGGGGGCCTTGGTCCTGTTCCTTGCCGCTGCGGTCCAGGGGTTTGCCGGGTTCGGGTCGGGTCTGATCATAGTTCCCCTAATGGTCCTTTTTCTCGAGCCCAGGACCGTTGTTCCGCTTGCCCTGCTCCAAGGCACCTTCATGAACACGGTCCTGTTCCTCACCCTGGCAAGGTCCGCCAAGATGGGCAAGGTGCTCCCCCTGTTCATATCCGCTGCCATCGGGCTCCCCTTTGGGACCTTTTTTCTTTTGACCGTGGGCTCCGACCTGTTGAAGGTCGTGATCGGCGCGGTCATCATCATCTCCTCCCTCCTCCTGCTCCTCCTGAGACCACGCGGGAGGGAGACCGGTCTGCCAGCGACCGTTGCCCTTGGGCTCACGAGCGGCGTACTGAACGGGGCCATATCCATGAGCGGACCGCCTGTCGTCCTTGCGTTCCAGAGGGAGGGGATGGGCAAGGAGCGTTTCAGGGCGAACCTTGCAGGTTACTTCCTTTCATTGAACCTCCTCACGCTCCTTCTGTTCGCCGTGACCGGTGTGCTGACGATGGATGTCTGGGGCCTCTCCCTGGTGCTCCTTCCATCCACCGCCATGGGGTTGGTCATCGGGATGGCATTTTCAAGGAACTTCAGAGAGGGACGTTTCAGAACCGTTGTGCTGATCATTGCGGCGGTCTCGGGGATGCTGTCCCTTGCAGCGGGAGCACATGCTCTCATGGGCTGACCCGGACCGGGGCCGACGCAACTTTTAATATACCCACGGCGTCCTCTTCTCGGACCGGGGGGCTCCCCCGACTCCCGGAGGTCGGAAGATGAGAAAAGGCAAGGTGGGCGTACTGCTTACGGCCATGTTCATGGTCTTGGTCATAGTCCCTTATGGGGGTCGAGATGTCTCGGCCGGGGCGCCCGTCTACTCGGCGAGCATCAGGATGCTCGATGGGACCGAAGCGCTCAGGACCCAGATGCCGACGGACATCTGCATAGACCAGAGCGGCAGGATTTACGTCCTCTACTGGAGCGACCAGACCTTCTTCTACGGCGCCTACATGACCATATCCGATGACAATGGCAGGACATGGTCCTCTGCCTCCAGGGTCGATGATGTCCTTCGGGACGGAAACTCCTCGAACGACATGTCCCACAAGAAGATGACGACCCCCAGGATGACCGTGGGCCCGGACGGTACCGTTCACATCGTCTGGGAGGATTGGCGTGAGTGGAACGAGGAGCCCACCATGACCAAACCTGCCAAGGTCCTCCAGACCACCACCCGGGACGGAAAGAACTTCACCACGCCGGTCCAGGTGGACCCGGTGAAGGGTTACAGGACGTGGGATGCCATGAGCCCGGACATCGAGTCCATGGACGATGGGAGACTGTTCTGTGTTTGGCTTGACAAGAAGGATTCGGGTGCCTACCTGAACGTCTGGTCATCCTTCTCGGACGATGACGGTGCCACCTGGTCAGCTCCCATCGTGCTGAACACCGATGGGTTGGACCTGAGGAACCACTATCATCCCAGGTGCGCTGTGTGGGGTGATAACGTATATGTGACCTGGGATGACATGAGGGACCTCGAGAAGGGGCTCTCACCGTTCATCGCCGTCTCCCACGACAGAGGAGAATCCTTCTCCCCAGATGTCCTCCTTTCGGACGATGCGGAGATAGGCAACAAAAGGACCCACGCATACCCTGTAACAGACGATCATGGCAACCTCTACGTCGCATGGAACGACCTTAGGACGGATGCACACGAGGTGTTCTTCGTGAGCAGTACCGACAATGGCACCACTTTCTCGGGGAACAAGAGGCTTCTGAACACCCCCGAGGGCACAGGCGACGCCTTCCCCTGCATGGACGCTATGGGGGACGGAAGGATACTCCTGACCTGGAACAGGTCGATGCCCGTAGACAAGACCCACAGGGAGTCGGAGGCATACTCTGTGATCTCGGAGGACGGCGGGCAGACCTGGGGCGGCATGCTAAGGGTCGACGACACCGACAGGTTCGGGGATGACCTTACCGACCAGGAATCGGTCCTGGGGATCTTCGACAATGACGGAAGGCCGCTCTGCGTATGGGCGGATACCAGGCCCGATAACCCCGGCTCGGCCTATAGGGACCTCTATTTCGCCAGGAACTCGGTATCCTTGACCGCCCCCAATGAGATGCCTTTCCTTCTCTCTCCTGCTTTCACGGGGAACAGCGGTTTCTCGAACCACATAGGCGGTCTGCAGACCGTTTACAACTTCACGCTCGTTTACAAGGACGAGGACAACGATGTCCCCGGCACGGGGTACCCGCGGGTCATGCTCTATACTGACGCTGAAGGGACGGTCGAGGCGTTGGATGATTGGCTCATCATGGAAAGGACCCGTGGACCTGTTGACATCTATTTCATGGACGGGGTCCCCTATTTTGCGACATTGGTCCTTTCGCACCCGGGACAGTACTACTGGAGGATGGAGGTAAGCGACGGGATCGCAGGCCACGGTCTGGCAACGGGCATCTTCCCCGGCCCCCTTATAGATACGACCCCCCCCGTCCTGACAGTCCTTGGTCCGGACGAGGCGGTATGGATCCCTACCGAGACGGTGAGGTGCAGGATTAGGGTCGTGGACAGCGGAGGGGCAGGGGTCGATCCCAGGTCCATCCTTGTCAGGAAGTCCGTCAACGGACCCGGCAACCTCCAATTGGGCGTCCCCATCACCGGCTACGAGATGCTGGACAATGACACCTACGAGGCGTGGGCGGACGTGAAGTTCAACACAGGTACAGAGAACCACGTTGCCTTCGAGGCCAAGGACAGGGTCTTCAACGGACCGACGCTATCGAACATGGTGAACGTATGGGTCGATTTCGAGGCACCTTACTACAAAGAAGTGGTACCCAACCCCCGCAATACCCAGATCTACGGCAACGTGAACTGCTCCATCGTCTGGAGGGACATAAACCCCGGGACAACGAACCTTAACACAACGGGGGTGGACCCAGATACCATAATGTGGGCTTACAGGACGACGACGGGCGCGTATACGGAATGGGCGCTTCCCGACGGAATAGAACCCCTGGGCGAGAGCTCCTACCGCGCCTGGAAGTGGATAACGTTCCCGGACGAAGGGGTCTATAACTTCGTCAAATGGAAGGCATCGGACAATATCGGGAACGAGGCTTCAACCGAACAGCTCAGGGTGAATGTGGACATCCCCGTCAACTACCGGCCCGTCTTCAAGGGAACGGCAAGGCCGGGTCTCGTCAATTCCCCAACCCCGCACATCTGGTGGGACAGCGCGTACGACGAGGAAGATGACCCCCTCTACTACAGTGTCAAGCTCCACAGGATGCCAGGGAAGCTGGAGATAACGGGTTGGTTCGATACGGGCCTGAGCACGTACTTCGATGTACCCGACATAGAATCGCTGAACCCCGGCTACTACCTCCTCAAGATCAATGTAACGGACAACATCGGTGGTTATGATATCCTTGACCACCAGTTCAGGGTGGTCGATTCGGGTCCGGCCCCTCCATCCATGGTGGGGCGGTTCGGTCCCTTCAACACGACGACGACGAACATCAGCTTGAACTGGCCTCCAGCTTCGGGTGATGATGGCTCTGCCATAACGTACTTCGTACGTATAGGGTTGACCCGCACCGACAGCAGGGTGCTCGATTGGACCTCTACGGGCGAGGGGACCTCCTACGACCTGTCCGGGACCGAACTTCCACTGGGCGCTTACACGGTCGGGGTCATGGCCTTCCAGAACGGCAACTATTCCAGGGTCAGGACCACCCTCCTCAAGCTCTCCGATTATTCCGTGAGGATCGATGCACCCTCGGACCACCAGGTCTACAGGGGAAAAGGGGTGACGAAGAGCAAACCTCTCAAGGTCGAGATCGTGAACCTGGGCAGCCTGGAGGACAATGTGACGCTCCACCTCGAGGGAGAGCTCATAGAGAAAGGGTGGGCGTACCTGGAGGTCTCGGGTAGACCGGCAGCGACCTATCGTGTCGAGCCCTCCAAAGGGTTGGCCAATGAGAGGCCTATCGAATTGAGCGTGGTCATAACTCCCCCGGAGAACGCACAGAGGAAGGATTATGTACTTACGATAAGGGCGGTCTCAGAGGATGGCACCACTACCTATACTTCCCAGGGGATTAGGGTTAAGGTCCAGGAAGCCCCTTCCGACGATGGACAGGCTCCACTCACCGACGATATCATAGGTTTCCTCACATCCATCCTTCCGTTCCTGGGCAGTCTACCCGACCGTTTGGTGATACCCGTGTTCCTCCTTCTGATAGTGCTTCTCATCATCGCCCCGATCACCATCGCCCTTCTCCTGCTCAAGAGGAAGAGGGAGAGGGAGAAGGCAAAGGACCCCATGGCCGAGAGGAAGGAACTGTACAGAGAGCTCTACGGAAAGGAGGCATCCGTTGAGGAGCTGAAGCAATGGGTGGAGGAGAAGGGGGCGGCCGAGGCCTCCAAGGAGAGGCCTGAACCTGCAACGAATAAGGAAGGAAAGGTCCCATCGGATGCCCATAAAGAGACCACCGGAGCTTCCAAGGAAGCCGAAAAAATAGCCCCAGAGAAGGCAGCGATCGAGAACCTGGATAAGGATGACAAGGAGCTCCTGGACCGCCTCTTCGATTAGGACCAGTGAAAAGAATATGCGGGCGGGACAGAGTACCGTCCCGCCCTGAAGCAGTATCAGACGACTACTTCTTTCCCTCGTCGCCGAGGATCTGGCTTATGGCCGTGACCTCCTGCTCTCCGGAGAGCAGCGACCTCAGCTTGTTGAGGTTTATGATCATGCCGACGTACTCGGTCCCGTCCTGGGTCCTGTACCTCGTAGCATTCTCGAAGGCATTCCTAGACACGCTCACTTTGAGGGCCCCGCCGTTGCGGGAGCGCCTCACATACCCCATAAGGGTGCTGTTTGCAGACATTTTCATCTACCACCGTTTTCTTTTTGTTGCCGCCGCCAACGGAAATGCGGCGACAGAGGTCCATGGAACGGATGAGGTATTTAATGATGGCTCGGGGGGGTGGAAGGAACAACCCTATACTAGCTACCGTGAACAAGACGTAGTCTTGTTGATGGACCGAATGTGAATGAATGTCTCAAAAATGCTTCCTTCCCCACCGGAACTCTATGTTGCAGCCCCCCTCCCTCGACACCATGCAGGGGCCTACAGGCGACATAGGGGTGCAGGCAT
>JBFYMY010000216.1:0-3736 GCA_041304645.1 Thermoplasmatales archaeon | reverse complement strand
GGTATAGAAGTGGCATCGCTCGCAGGCATACCCCCATCCGTGGTCGAGAGGGCCAGAGAGGTGCTGAAGGAGATGGAGGGAAGGTACGGGCTCGAATCCAATAACGGTAAGGCAGCCCATCCACCACTTCCGGTCAGGGGTCCAGGACCTAGGACCAGGGCTGTCCAGATGATACTCTTCCCGACCGAGGAGATGCTGAGCTCCCAGGGGATCGACCCTATCAGAGAAGAGATAGAGAAGCTCGATATCAACAACATGACCCCCCTTCAGGCGATGGAGGCGTTGTACAGGCTCAAGAAGAGGACGGACGATCGTTAAGACTGTGAAGTATAACACAAAGTATAATTATATTATAGGTTATACATGAGCGATCCAATATGGTCCAAACTGTGGTCAGAAAATGGGGCAACTCCTTCGGTATAGTCCTCCCCAAAGGTCTTGTCCGGGAGAGCGGACTTGACGAGAACGATATCGTAGAGGTTAATGTCCATAAGGTGACGGACCTTAGGTCTTTGTTCGGCAGGTTAAGGACGGATAGACCGACACAGAGCATGAAAGATGAGATGAGGGCTGGTTGGGATGGATGACGTATTCTATGACAGCTATGCGATCATAGAGTTCCTTAAGGGGAATCCTAGATACCTGCCATATTTCGAGAGACCTGTTGGGGTAACCACTAAGCTCGATCTCATGGAGGTCTATTACTCAATACTTCCGGACGAGGTCCTTGCCGATGAGACATATTCCTCGTTCCTTTCGACCGTCATAGACCCCACAGATGAGGAGATAAGGGCAGCTATGAGGGCAAGAAGGTCATTGAAGGAAAGAGGCCTCAACGTGAGCTATGCGGACTCCCTAGGTTATCAGGTATCAAGGAGCAGGAACAAGAGGTTCTTGACCGGGGACAGGGAGTTCGAACACCTATCAGGTGTGGAGTTCGTTAAATAATGTCGTGCTCATCATCCATAGGTGTATCCGATTTTATAAATAGTCGGCCCAGGATTTGCCCATGAGGAGGCATCAGTTGAAAGTCGCTCTCGCCGGCGCTACCATAGACCGCAGGTTCTGGAAAGAGGACAGGGCGGCGACCCCCGAGACCATCTCCGCGGCATATGCCAGGGTCTCCCACAGCCCCAGGGAGCTCTCGGTGCTCAGGGATGAGGCCGTAAATGAGGTGGACAAGGCAAGGGCCTCCAACGAACGGATAATCTACAGGATGGGGCACTCTTCCGTCGCCGAGCATGCCGTCTTCAATCTGGACGTCTCCGACTGCTCCAGGCTCCTTGTGGAGTTCATAGAGCATCACAGGCTCGCCTCCTACACCGAGAGGTCGCAGAGGTACGTCTTCTTCGGGAACAAGACCTTCGTGCTCCCAGATGAGCTCAAGGGCACGCCCCTTGAGGACGAGGTTAGGAAGCTAGAAGGGGACAAGTTCGACCTGTACAATAAGGTCGCAGCGGACCCGGCGCTCAAGGAGCGTTTCGGGGACGGACTTCTGGAACAGGCCAGGTACGTTCTGGGATTGACCTGCCCCACGGACATAGGACTTACCGTGAATGCCAGGGAGGCCGAGCATATGATATCGCAGGGGGCCGCCCACCCTCTGTCAGAGGTCAGGGAGTTCTCCAAACAGCTCCTTGAGGCGACATGCCATCTGGCGCCTTCACTTATCAAGTACACGGAGAAGAGCGATCATGCAGAGAGGGCAAAGAGAGAGATAGCTTCCTTCATGTCCTCATCGGGGACGGTCTTCCCGGGACCGGAGCGGGAAACGGCTCTCAGGGCCGCTCCCGAAGGTCCAGGTATCTGCTCCGGAAGGCCCACCACATGCGATGACCCAGAGACCGAGATAGCTGCGGCCTTGATCTTCGAGAACAGCTCCCTGCCCTTCTGCAGGGCAAGGGAGATAGCAGGGGGTATGAGGGACGAAGAGCTCATGGACCTGTTCATCCCCGTTTTCAGGTACTATCCTGTCCACGCATCCCTTCCCCGCGCCTTCGAGATGATGGACCTGACCTTGAGCTTCCATATTTCCGCCTCTGCCTTCGCCCAGCTGAAAAGGCACAGGATGGCGACCATCATCACTCAGCCCTATGACCCAGGGCTCTGGGAGGTGCCTGAGGTCTATCTCTCGAGCAGGGACCTGACAGAGAGGTTCTGGGACCTGATGAAACGCTCAAGGGAGCTCTATGGGGCAATAACGAGAGCAAAGGACAGGAATGCAGCTGAGTACGTTCTGACCAATGCCCATAAAAGAAGGGTCATCTTCAAGGCCAATCTGAGGGAGATGTACCATTTCGTCAGGCTGCGGTCGGACGTTCACGCGCAGGAAGAGATACGTGTCATATCCGACATGATCGTGCAAGAGATGAAGAAAAGGTTCCCTGTGGTCACCGCGATGCTGTGCGGAAAGGATGGCTACCCGGGGGCAAGGGAAAGGATAATGGGCTGCTACGCCGATGATGGCATAGGACCCGACCCATTAAAAGAAGGCAAGAGGTGAAAACGATGATAGCTGGAACGTGCCATGTCTGCGGAAAGCCTGCATTCAGGACCTGCCTCCTCTGCGGCAAGGCCTACTGCAGGGAGCATCTTGACGAGAAGGGGTTCGCCTGCAGGAGCTGCGCCCCCGGGGCGAAGAAGAACAGGGCCTCCAGAGGTCCCGGGGAGCCAGGCGGGGTGATGGGTTGAGGTGCTCGGTATCCCTTGCGGACCTGGGCCAGCCTGCAGTGGATACCATATCCGAGATGCTTGAGGGGATACGAAGAGCTGAGAGGCCGGCCTTCTCGGTCTTCGTACCCGATGTCGATGCGATAGAGAGCTCAGCATCCCCCCACAAAGATGCGGAGCACCTCATAGTCATAGGGAACGGGGGCAGCGTCACAACGCTCAAGGGGCTCTCCTGGCTTGCCCCGGAATGGGAGGGGCGGCTTCACATCATCGATACGCTTGACCCCTCTTACATCTCCAGGGTCAGGTCAAGGATAGATGGGAAGAGGACCCTGGTAATGGCCGTTTCAAAGTCCGGTAAGAACTTGAACGTCCTGGAATCGCTTACCGCTTTCAGGGGCCTCCCGACCATGGTCGTGACCTCAAGGCCAAGGAGCCCGCTGGGGATGCTGGCAAAGGCCAACGGATGGAAGGTCGTCGAGGTTCCCGATGGCATCGGAGGGCGGTTCTCCGGCAGGACCGCTTCGGCCCTGCTCCCCGCTGCCGTCATGGGCATAGACATCAAGGCCGTCTCATCGGGAATGGGGGAGGCATACGAGGCCGCTGTCAAGGAGAAGGACCTGCTGGACCTTTCCGGCGGTCTCTATCTCAAGGAGAGGCTCGGGTCAAGGGCCCTCTTCGTTCCGGTCTATTCCAGGGCCTATTCAGGGTTCAACCCCCTTGTGACCCAGCTCCTTCACGAGACACTCTCCAAGGAGAGGAAGGGGCTGACGGCGCTATGCTTCGAGGGACCAGAGGTCCAACATCATACCAATCAGAGGGTCTTCGACGGACCCGAAGATGTCATGACCCTTTTCGTCACCAGGAAGGGAGATGACGGACCGATCGTAAGCTGGGATGGGGCCGAAGCGGACGTTATGGTAGGGGAAAGGACCCTGGGCGAGATGGGGGGCTATACCCTCGGCAAGGCCTTGAGATGCGAGTACGATGGCGTAATGGGCCATATGAGGGATGGGAAGATGCCCTTCGCCCATATACAGATGGAAGGCGAACGTCCATCGGACAT
>JBFYMY010000215.1:0-7758 GCA_041304645.1 Thermoplasmatales archaeon | reverse complement strand
GTGTCCTTGACAGGGTGGAGATAGAAGTTACATCTGGTGAAGAGGTCATCATAAGGGTGAAGAGCAGCGTAGATACCCCCATCTTCAATGTCCATATGGAGGTCTGGATGCCTTCGGACATCCCGTTAGGGACCGTTCAGATGGACCACGGGAACATCAAGGTCACAGGCATGTCCTCCCTTGAAAGATGCAGGATGGACAATGGACTCATGGACATAAGGTCCGTAAGGTCCATAGGGAACCTAAGTCTCAACAACGGGGATATTGAGGTCAGGTCGGCCGATACCATCCGTGGTGTCATCATGGACAACGGCAACATGTTCGTTCAGATGTTGAACATATCATCGAACGGGGCCAGTTTCCAAATCGACAATGGGGACATCATCATAGAGGTCCCAAATACCCTGCCTGCGGATTTCGATCTTGAGGTTGCCAACGGACACCTTGGCATAGAGGGTTTGGGGCCGGTCTACGATACCAAAGGGTCCAATACCCTCAGAGGCTCTCTTAATGGAGGAGGGCCTGACCTCAAGGCCGATATCACCATAGGCAACGTGCTCCTGAGGTCCTACGAGCTGGAGGGAGATGAATGAACCCATTGAACGCATTGCATATATCAATGGTCCCGACCAGTAAACCAAAAGTACCCGATGACCGCGACCCAAAGTTCGAGAAGGACCTCCTGACCGGGTTGATTTCTCTCATACTCCTATCGATCTGTGCGTCCTCCAAGGTCCCTCTCTACGGTTACCAGATAGCAAGGAAGATGGAGGCCGAGGACCTGGCAGGTCCGAGATTGAAGCAGGGGACGATCTATCCCGTTCTCAGGGCACTTGAGAAGAACGGTTTCCTTAAAAGCCAGATCAAGGCCTCCGCATCCGGACCTCCGAGGAAGTACTATCTTATCACGGAGAAGGGAAGGAAGAAGCTTGAGGTCTGGCAGAGGACATGGTGGAGGACCAGGGACTTCGTGGACATCATGATGGGGGGAGGTCATGATGAGTGACAAGACCCTCATCAAGGATTACCTTAAGGACCTGTCAAGGGAACTTGGCGATGTGGACCAGGCCCTCAAGGTCGAGGCACTTGACGATGCCGAGGAGTTCCTCGAGGAGATGGCTGGGGAGCATCTTGGTTCTGGCACTGCAAAGGACAGGGAGCAGGCCCTAAGGAAGGCCATCCGAGCCTATGGGTCGCCTAGGACCGTTGCACGAGAATATCTGCGCAGGTCGACCGAGGAAGAACGACATCCTACCGAAAGAATGGACGGCCCGTTCATGGGGGTGTTGGGCGTATACATCCACAAGGAGACCTATCTGGGGCTCCTCTATCTTTTATTGATGTTCCCACTTGGGACCATGATGTTCTCCTATATCCTACTGGGCCTATCTGTGGGCATAGGGATGGCGATAACGATAATAGGGATCCCGATCCTTGTTTTCTTCCTGATATCGATATACGGGATATCGTACACCTTAGGAAGGTTCTCTGAACTGATGCTCGGTATCAGGATGCCCAGGAAGAAGAGGAAGATGTACCTTGTAGGGAAGAACTGGACAAGGCTTAAGACCATGCTCAAGGACTGGAGGCTCTATTCCTCGCTCCTGTTCCTTTTCCTCCTTTTCCCATTGGGGCTCGTATACTTCACTGTCCTGGTCACCCTATTTGCCGTCTCCATATCACTGATCACCGTCCCGGTGTGGTTGATAATATCAGGGTCGACAGACCTCAGCATCTTCGTGGGCTCTACCTTCGCACAGGCGGCCATATATACACTCGCTTTCCTGACAGGGGTCGTTTTGTTCACCTGGACGTTGCATCTTTCCAACATCCTTTGGTACCTTCATGGGAAGCTTGCAAGGAGCATGCTCCTCAAGGTTTGAGTCCTATCGGACCTCCTACCCAGGCCCATTTCGAACAAAAGATACTTATAGTATTGTGCACTATACACTACTGTAAACTGTGCAATATTGCATGGTTCACGATATAAGCCGCTGTGCAATAGCAGGTGAACGACATGACGCAGATAGAGATAAAGGGCCTTGACAAGGTGTACACGACGGGAAAGATGGACTTCCACGCACTGAAGGGAGTGGACCTCTCGATAGGTGAGGGGGAGATGGTGGCCATTGTCGGGCCATCAGGCTCGGGCAAATCCACCATCCTGAACATGATAACCGGGATAGACAGACCGACCAGCGGCTCCGTCCTCATTGACGGGAACAGCATCGAGAGGATGAAGGAGGACAAGCTCGCGAAATGGAGGGGGGAGAACATAGGGATAGTCTTCCAGTTCTTCCAACTGTTCCCGACCCTCACGGCCCTTGAGAACGTCATGCTTCCAATGGACCTCGCAAGGAAGGGGTCCGTCAAGGAGAGGAGACAGAAGGCCATAAGGAACCTGGAGCTCGTAGGTCTTGGAGACAAGCTCAACAACCTTCCTTCGGAGCTCTCGGGAGGGGAACAGCAAAGGGTCGCGATAGCAAGGGCACTTGCCAACGACCCGAAGATCCTCATTGGTGACGAACCCACCGGCAATCTTGATTCGAAGACAGAGGAGAGGATATTCCAGCTCTTCCAGAAGCTGAACAGGGAAGGGAAGACCATCATCTATGTGACGCACTCGAAGGAACTGGCTGCCAAAGCAAAGAGAAGGATAACCATCAAGGATGGGAGGATAGCCTCCTGAACCACAGGAACGCTGCCAAACCTTGGAGATGATGTTCATGGTAAGCTCC
Source organism: Thermoplasmatales archaeon (assembly GCA_041304645.1). GTDB lineage: Archaea > Thermoplasmatota > Penumbrarchaeia > Penumbrarchaeales > Penumbrarchaeaceae > JALOTP01. The sequence goes on along the minus strand of JBFYMY010000215.1, from coordinate 5,020 downwards.
CTTCTCAGCAAATCATTCGGGGACCTCAAGAGGAGGAGGACAAGAACGTTCCTCACCGTCCTCACAATCGCCCTGGGCGTTGCGGCATTGGGAATGTTCGCAGTAGTTCCCCTGATGGATGAGAACATGTTCCACCAGATGGAGAGATGCAACATGTACGACATCAGGTGCGAGGTCAACAACCTTCCGCTGATGGATGAGAACATGCGTGGACTGGAGGACCTCCCCAACGTGAACGGGGTGGAGGGGAAGTACATCTATGCGACAAGGATGTACATCGGGGATAGGAGGGCAGATGCCTTCATAGTAGGCGTCGAGGACTTCTCGGCCCAGAAGGTCGACAGGATCGTAAGGACCTCTGGCAGCTACCCATCTTACATGGAACTGTTGACCGATGGTTCGAACGGCAGGGTCAAGCTCTTCAACGGGGAGAGCGGGGACCCTGTGAGACTGTACGATGCAAACGGCATGGTCAGGGAGCTCAACATCACCGGGTCAGCTTACAATAACGATTATTCCCAGTGGCCTGGCTGGGGAACGGTGGTCCTCTATACCACCATAGGGACAGCTAGGGAGCTTGCGAACGGTACGGGCTACATCATACTCAGCTTCGATCTTGATAAGGCCGGGAAGGGGGACCTTGAGAGGACAGTGGAAGACATCCAGAACTATCTCGAACAGAACTCCGATTTCGTTGCCTTCGCTTCCATGCCGGTCACGAACGAAGAGGGCAACTGGCCAGGCAAGGATGAGTTCTCGGACATGGCGAATTTCTTCTACGTCCTGACCTTCATGACGATGGGATGCTCGTTGTTCCTTATCTCGAACACTATGCATACGATGATAACCGAACAGAGGAAGGAGATCTGTCAGATGAAGGCAGTAGGAGCGACCAGGGCCCAGGTCGTCAGGACCTATCTTACGACCTCCTTTATCCTTGGGACCGTTGGTGCCCTCATCGGCACCATCCTGGGGATCCTGGTCAGTTATGGGATGCTGTGGTTCCTATCCTCCAGCTTCTACGGGGTCACGCCCAACTTCTTAGTCCATGTCCCGACAATGTTACTCTGCCTGACCCTGGGGGTCCTAGCCACTCTCGTTGCCACGCTCCCTGCCCTGGTCCAAGGGGTCCGGGTCCCTGTGAGGGAGGGTATGGAATCGGCAGGGATATCCGCCAACTTCGGGAGCTCGTTCATCGACAGGGCACTGATGAGGAACAAACTCCTCCCGAGGACCTTCCAGATGGGGTTCAGGAACGCCTCCAGGAAGAAGGGAAGGTCCATTTCCACCATCCTTCAGATAACTCTCGCAGTGGGGATGTTCTTAGGCGTTGTGACAATTGGGTATTCTCTCTCCGAGACCGTGAAGACCGAGTTCGACTATTTCACATACGATATCCAGGCGATGGGGAGCTCGGAAGGGGCAAAGGCCATCACTCCGGAGATGATATCAGTGGTGACTTCGATAGAAGGGGTGGGGAACGCCGAACCCGTCATCTGGTCCCAGGGGCGGTTGGCGGAAGAGGATGTCCTGCTCCTTGGTTATCCCCATGACACGATATCCTACGACATCAACAGGACCCTGCAGAGAGGGAGATGGTTCAACGAGGCCGAGGAAAGGTCCGCTGAAAGGGTCGTAGTGATATCCAAGATGCTGTCCAAGGCCAGGAACAAGGACATAGACGACCTGATCGACATAGGTACGCCGATGGGCACGTTCAGTTACAGGGTAGTGGGGGTCCAGAAGAGCCAGATGATGAACGGTCATAACGTCTTCATCCCCATTCCGACGATCCAGAACGTCACGAACAACCCATACATCTCCGGGTTCGCTGTCGTCACAAGTGACCGCTCCCATAAGGAGATCGACAGGGTCGCATCGGAGATAGAGGACAGGATGCTCGAGAAGGGGTTAGTCGTTTCCTCCGGGATACTCTATGTGTTCAAGGAGCAGAACCTGAGGGGCAATCAGAACATAATCAACCTGATGCTGGCCGTGGGAGCCTTGATAGTGCTTATCACATCCATAGGTCTCGTGTCCACATTGACGATGAACATCATTGAGAGGACCAGGGAGATAGGGATGCTGAGGTGCATAGGTTCGAGCTCTTTCGCACTGAGGAAGATATTCGGTTCAGAGGGTATGACTCTTGCCTTTTTCGGGGCTCTTCTTGGCATCCCGGCAGGTCTCGGAGTGGGTCTGTTCATAGAGAAGATGATGGAGGACATCATTAAGCTCGAGCTCTTCTACGAGTTCCCGCTCGCCTACGTTGTAATTGCCTTCGTAATGACGCTCATCCTCACACTGGTTGTTATCCAGTTCCCCCTGAGGAGGGCATCGAAGCTGAGGCCGGGAGATGCCATAAGGTACGCTTAGAAGGTTCCGAACCGCCATGGTCGGGTAAGCCTTATCAAAGTGGGTTGCCTTTCGGCGGCTATGGCCGAATGGACGAAGATGGAGAAGGCATCTCTGAGAAAGATGAAGGCCCCCAGTGACATCCAGGGATCCCTCGATTCCATGGAGTACGACCCGGACCCCGAGAGCCGGTCCCCAAGGTACGTCATGAAGGAGAGGCGGGCCCACTGCTTCGAAGGAGCATTGTTCGCGGCCGCCTGTCTCAGGGAGATGGGGCACCCCCCCCTCCTCGTTGACCTCAGGGCAGAGAACGACGACGACCATGTGATAGCCGTCTTCAGAGAGGACGGGTTCTGGGGTGCTGTCGCCAAATCCAATTTCACATCGCTTAGGTTCAGGGAACCGGTATATCGGAGCCTCAGGGAGCTCGTCATGTCCTACTTCGATTTCTATTTCAACACTATCAGGGAGAAGTCCCTGCGCGCTTATTCGAGACCTCTGGACCTGACCAGGTTCGATGACAAAGAATGGATGTTCACGGATGGCTCCCTTGAATACATAGGTGAAGAGCTAGATAGGATCGTGCATTATCCATTGATATCCAAAGGAATGGTGAAAAAGCTCTCACTGGCGAGCAATTCCATGTTGGAGGCGGGTCTCCTGGGTTCGAAAGCGGAGGGGCTGTTCACGCCCGCGATGAGAGGACGTTATCGTGGATATGATCTGACCTCGGAGAGTATTAGGGATAGGAACGACAGATTCTGATCATCGGTATGTGATAGATTCCTGTGGCATGGCTGGTATTTCGTATTACAAACCAATTATATACCTTCGATGACCTTCCGTCCATGGCTAGAGTATGGGATCGAAGGAGTTCGGTGTAACAACGAACCAGATCGTTCTCCTTTACCTCTACGAGACAAGTCCTCTGATCGAGAAGGGTCCTGTACCGGACATCCTCACCCAAAAAGGGATCGCTAGGGAGCTCGCCATTCCAAGGGGGTATGTCTCCTTTATACTTACCCAATTGATTACGAGAGGTTTGTGTACCATTTCTCTTTCCCACATCAAAGGAGAGCGAAGGAAACAGACGATCTACACACTTACACTGGAAGGCTGCACGGCCGGTAAGGAGCTCCTTAAGGAGATGTCCAGTATCGAGACCGCGTTCCGAAAAGAAGATGTTCTCACGGGCGGACCATTATCTCGAATATGCAAACAATTGGATATCTCGATATCGAAGTTCATCTCGTTATCAGGACATGACAAGGTCCTCGACCTTGGGTCCCTTATCCCTGCTCCATCACAGGGGATCGTTCCAGATTCGCCCGAATCCCCGATGGATTTCGTTGGACGAAGGAACGAGCTTCGTATCGGCAATGAGTGGATCGAAGGGAAGGCGCCCCTACTATACATATATGGACTGGCCGGGGAAGGGAAGACTGCGGTCCTTTCAAAGATGATAGATTTCTGGAAAGAAAAAGGCTATCAGGTCCTCTATCACAGGATCATTGGGCCGGATACCGATACCATTTTGGTCTACAAGTTAGCGGGATTGCTCAATAAGGCAGATAAAAGGAACTTAAATGACCTACTTAAAGAGAAGGTCCGCATCTCTCTTGACGAGCTCAGAACAGTTCTGTGCACCGATCTTGAGGGAGAAAAGGTGGTCCTCGCCATAGATGATCTTCATCGGATAAAGGACAGGTCCAAACGCATTCATCTTTTGGAGACCCTTATTGACCTGGGTGAGAAGGGATTGAGGAGCGTTGCGGTCTCAAGGGAAAGGATGCCCCTTTATGATCCGAGGAAGACCATTATATATGGAACGGTCATGGAGCACCATCTCAAGGGATTGGAGGAGGAGGATGTGAAGGAGTTCCTAACAAAGGCGGGGGTCCTGGATTGGGAACCAGTAAAGGACCTGACCAAAGGCCATCCTCTTTTCCTCCGATTGTGCAAGCATCTTCATGAGAATGGGTCGATGGCAGACCCCAGATCGACCATGGAGGGATTTCTGGCCGCTGAGGTCCTTGGAAAGCTAACGACCAGGGAGATGAATGCACTCGAGGTCCTCTCAATGTTCAGAACGGATGTGACCTCGAGGGAAGCGCTCGACCTCGACATCAAGGAACGGTTCTTTTCGGTTGAGGACATAAATGGGCTCTCGGACCGCGGCCTTATAGAGCCCGTAGGGAGTACACTGAAGGTACATGACCTTGTAAGGGAGATGGCCCTCGGAAGTATCGATGGGAACGCATCGATCGAACTCCACCGTATCCTTGCCCAGCATTATCATGAGATTCTGACCATGGGAAGTACACCTGCCTCAGGAGACCCTGAAACGATCTCCAGAAGGATATCTGGCTTCAATGAGCTGTTCCATCATTTGTCCTTTTCGATAAGTAACCCGTCCGATCTGTTCAATATAATTCATGACCATGGGGAGGAACTAATATCACTCTCGGAGCTCGACCTTATCCTCGACGCCACGGAGGGACCACTCAGGAATACCACCCAGTTGAAGGGCTCTATGGACCTGGAAGTCCTGTGCACGGTCCTCCTCTGGAACGGTCTGTGCAACCATCTCAGAGGGAGGTCCGACAAGGCGATGTCCCGATACGAGCAAGCTCTCACCCTGGCATCCGAGGATATCAGGCTACAG
>JBFYMY010000214.1:0-7531 GCA_041304645.1 Thermoplasmatales archaeon | reverse complement strand
CTGTCTGGGAAGAGATCATAACCAGGGTCCTCATGATAGGTGTGCCTCTATCGGTCTTCGCACTGATGAAACAAGGGAAAGGTCCAGCCCTCAAAGCGCTCATAGGGGGATATGGCAGCGTATCCGTCTCGGCCGCGGTCCTTATCTTTATCTCTGCAGCGCTCTTCGGACTTGCCCATATAGGCTGGGGCATATGGAAGATAGTCCCCACCTTCGTTATGGGCCTTCTCTTCGGCTATCTCTATGTCAAGATAGGGCTACATGCATCCATAGCTCTTCATTTCCTCTTCGATTACAGTTCGTTCCTAGCCGAGCTGACAGGGCAGCAGGGGCCGTATCTCTGGACCGTCCTGTTCTTCTTTTCACTGCTCGTCGGCGGGGTCTTCCTTGCGGACCTGATCTCCAAGGCAGCTTCTTGGATGGAAGATAGAACCCTTCCTGGCAGGGGTCCCGTCCGTGTCCCAATGTTCATCTTCCTGGCCGCTCACGGAGCACTTGCCCTCTTGTTCGGAGCTTTGATGTTGTTCAACACCGAAGCGGCGGTCCTAGGCATTCTGCTGCTCCTGGTCCCTCTTATGGACGGCATCGCATTCCTTGTTGACGGCCGTTCGGGCGGTCCGGTGCCCAAGATGCTGGTCTATGCGGCATCCCTGATAACACTGCCCGCAGCACCATTGGGCATGGCCTGGATGATAGGAAAGGATCATTGAACAGTGTCATGAGGACGGCAGGGGAACCTTCCCCCCATGTGCAGTTTCGAGAGCTCCACATATATCCTCGCGTTCTCCCTGGCCATGAGCTCATACGATGGGTCCGACCTGACTACCTTCCCTGGTACGCCGAGCACCATGCTGTTCGGCGGGACCTTCGTGCCCGGGGTCAGGACGGCACCCGCACCGACGATGCTGCCTTTGCCGACCACACATCCGTTCAGTACCGTTGAATGTATCCCTATGATGCAGAGGTCCTCTACCACGCATCCGTGGACAACGGCCGAATGGCCTATTGTGACATCGTTGCCGATGGATGTCACCAATCCGGTATCGGCATGTATGACAACACAGTCCTGTACGCTCGTCCTCTCCCCTATCCTTATGGATTCCTCATCGCCGCGGATGACCGCATTGGGCCAGATCGATGAGTCCCGTCCGATCTCCACATCTCCGCAGATGAAGGCGGACCCGTGCACAAAGCAGTCGCTTGATATCCTTGGTACGATGCCGTTCCTGGTCATTTATCACCACATCCTTGGTCCTCTTATGAGGGACCTATCACTTGAATCCCGGGGATTTCCCGAATCGGCCATTAATATAAAAACAATTATATATCTCTGACCGGGTAACGCCAACAGAAGGTTAAAAAATAGGTAATTACGGATTATTTACGCTAAATAAAGCTGACCAAGGGGATGCGTTCGCAATGGCGGAAGGGAAGAAGGAAAAAAGGACCGGGGATGGTGCCCCGTCCGATCAGGTTCCGGCCGTAAACGTCAAGAGCGGCGGGTCTGGACCGGTCGATGCAGGGAAGGGAAAGACCCTGGATGACCCCACAGAAGGTCCCGACCCAAAGCCAAGGGTGCTGCATGTCCCCCCCAATGGACCGGCTGGTACGACAGTAAAAAAGTCGTGGGAACCCTCATCTGTGAAGGACAAAGGAGCTGAGGCAGGACAGACCAAGGAGGCAGCTCCTGCGGAAGTTGAACAGGGCGCCCAAATACAGCGGCCTTCGCCGGTAAAGAGGTTCGGCGACTCCCTGAGGTCAATCCTCAGTAGGCCTGACAGGGAGGTCCATCTCAAGAAGGTGGCAAAGAGGACCGACGACACGAACAAGGACCTGGAGGAAGGGGTCGAGCTGATGGAGACCCTGGAGCTCGGTGATAAGAACGTCAAGGTCCAGATCTATCTCAATCCCATAACCAACGAATACATCTACCTCCCCATAGAGCCAGCGCTCGGACCAAGACAGAAGAAGATACTGGAGTTCATCAGAGAGACGCTCTCCAGGGCCCTGAACTACGATAAGTTGGCAATGGAGGTCCTCCAGGAGAAGGAGAGGTTCCTCCAGAACGAGCTCGATACCATCCTCAGGGATTACAGGTCGGTCATAGGCGAGGTCACGACCGAGCTCATGGAACCTATTCGATACCATGTCTGGAGGGAGTACATCGGATATGGCAAGATCCAGTGCCTCATGAAGGACCAGGGGGTCGAGGACATATCCTGTGATGGTACAGGCATCCCTGTCTTCGTATATCACAGGAACTTCGGGTCCATACGGACCACCATCAAGTTCGAATCGGACGAGGAGCTCGAGGGCTTCGTCGTATCCCTGGCGCAGAGGGCCGGGAAGACGATATCGGTTGCACATCCCATACTTGACTCGACGCTGCCCGAAGGCCACAGGTTGAACGCGACCTTCGGCAGGGAGGTCACGACGAGAGGTTCCTCATTCACCATCAGGAAGTTCAAGGAGGACCCGCTAACCATCACTGACCTGGTCAAGTTCGGGACCATATCACCCCAGATGGCCGCCCACTTCTGGCTTGCGGTCCAGTACGGGGACTCAATGATCTTCGCCGGCGGCACGGCATCGGGCAAGACCGCCACCATGAACGCCATCTCCATATTCATCCCCACCTCCGCCAAGATCATCTCCATAGAGGACACAAGGGAGGTCAACCTGCCGCATCAGAACTGGATAGCTGGTCTTACAAGAGGGTCGGCGGAGGGGGGCCGTGAGACCGATATAGACATGTACCAGCTTCTGAGGGCCGCCTTGAGGCAGAGGCCCGAATACGTCCTGGTGGGCGAGGTCAGGGGCAAGGAGACCATGACCATGTTCCAGGCCATGGCCACCGGCCATATCACATATTCGACCATGCATGCTGATTCCGTCAAATCCATCGTATATCGTCTCGAGAACCCGCCCATCTCCATTCCCAGGGTCCTCATACAGGCACTCAACCTTGTCGCCATCCACAACCAGCTAAGGGTCAAGGGCATGAGGGTAAGGAGGATCACCGAACTCGTCGAGATAGTCGGGATCGAGCCTACGAGCCTTGAGATCATAACCAACAGGGTCTACAGGTGGGAGGGGGCCGGGGACCATTTCATCTTCGGAGGCCACTCGAACCTCTACGAGAAGATCATGGACATGGAGGACATGACCAGGGACGAGGTCATCCATGAGCTCAACAGGAGGGCGGAGGTCATAGAGTGGATGCTCAAGAACGATGTGAGGAAGTTCACCGACGTCAGCACGGTCATAGTTGAATATTACGAGGACTCCGACAAGGTCGTCAAGCTGATAAGGGAGAACAGGGAAATCGATATCAAGAAGGGCCTGAAGCTCTTCGATAACGCACCGGTGGAAAAGCTCCCGAGCGCATCCAAGGAGGCGCTCCCCCCATTCACCGCCGGGAACAAGGGGACCCAACCATCCATCGGACAGGCCCCGTTGAAAGCTGGAGGTGGATGATATTACCCTGACACCCTACTTCAAGGCAAGCATGAAGATAGGCCCTCTGACCGCGCTCGGAAAGAAGCTGGCCGATAACGATCCCGACATCGAGAGCATAATGGAGAGGGCCAATTACAACCTTGGGGGCGAGGTCTATTACACCGGTATGCTGGTATCCGTAGTACTGGCCGTCATAGGAGGGCTCCTACTTGCCACATTCCTGAACCTGACGATACTGGAGAGCCTTGGTCTCCCGTTACCGATCAAGCTTGTGGTCTGGATAGCGGTCCCACCCTTGGTGGGCATGTTCACGTACGCAATATTCATGGGACTTCCCAGGAACAAGATAACGGAAAGGAAGAAGAGCATAGAGAACAACCTGTCCTATGCCACGAACTATATGGCCGCCATGTCGTCCGCCGATGTCACCCCCACGGCCATCTTCCGCGGATTGGCCGAACAGGAGATATATGGCGAGATCAGGACGGAGGCGGAGAAGATCGCAAGGGACATCGACTTCTTCGGAAGGGATATCATAAAGGTCCTGCAAAAGGCCATTGCCAGGAGCCCTTCGGATAGGTTCCAGGACTTCCTTCAGGGCATCATCACGACCTCCAACTCCGGCGGCTCTCTCAAGGTCTATTTCATGGCCAAGTCCGAGCAGTTCATGAGGGAGAACCGCCTGAAACAGGAGAGGGATATGCAAACCCTTGGGGTCATGGCAGAGAGCTTCGTCACGGTCGTCGTGGCTGCCCCCCTCTTCCTGATAATCATGATGTCAACGATGGCCATGATGGGGCAGAAGGGCGGGGACACGCTGCTCATGGCCACCATCTTCGGGCTCATACCTGTCGCCCAGGTTGTGTTCGCTGTTCTCATTGGTGATACGGGGGCGGACTGATGGTAGATAGCCAAGGACCCAAAATGGGGCGGAAACAGCTCCAGGGCCAGAAGAAGGTCCGGACCGGGAAGGGCATCAGGGTGGCCAAGGACCCGGAGGATAGGAAGAAGTTCATCATCTATACGGTCTCCATCATCCTTGCTCTATCCTTCCTTCTCCTGAGCGTGATGAACATGCCTTTCCTTCCTGTCTCCAAGGTCAAGGAAGAGTACAAGGACACCTACGACACCATGGGGCCGGACAAGCAGCGGCTCTCCATGAAAGAAGGGTTCAATCCCATCAATCTGACCTTCAACACAACGGGTTTCTGGGTCAAGAGCGAGGTTAGGATCGAATGGCACAGCTTCCTTCTCCTTTCGTTCATCTGCGGGGTCGGCCCGATATCCTTCTATGAGGTCCGCAAGAGGAGGAAGGTGGACAAGATAGAGGAAAGGCTATCGGACTTCCTAAGGGACATATCGGAGTCAATGAGGGCAGGCCAGACATTGCACGAGGCCATAAAGACCTCATCGGGCGGTGAGTACGGATATCTCACGCCCGAGATCAAGAAGATGGCCATCCAGGTATCGTGGGGCGTATCCGCTTCCAAGGCGCTGGAGATGTTCGCCGAGAGGGTGAACACACCTCTGGTCAAGAGATCGGTCACCCTGATAAACGAGGCGGCGAGCGCCGGTGGCAACGTATCGAACGTCATTGACGCTGCCGCAAAGGATACCAGGGAGATCCAGATAATGAAAAGGACCAGGACCACGGAGATGTCCATGTACACCTATGTGATAGCCATATCATTCATGGTCTTCCTTGTCGTCATTGCGGTCATGTTCGCAACGTTCATGCCCAGGATGGAAGAGCTCTCACAGAGCTATCAGACGGGGGATTCCTCCTCTTCGGCGCAAGCCCCCGGAGGTTTCGATCCTACCATCGTGGATTTCGGCGTGATGAAGCTCCTGCTCTTTGCTGCGGCGGCGATCCAGGCCGTGGGTGACGGCGTGGTCGGAGGCATCATGTCAACGGGAAGGGTCGCCAATGGTCTGTTCCTCTCAACGATGTTCGCCATCATCACACTGCTGGCGTTCGACCTGGTACTTCTCTGATATCGGTCAATCACCTTGTCCTCTACGGTATGTACATCAATACCGGGCCATAAAAAGGTTTTATAGCCTTCATTATCCTATTGGGGGCCGTATCGGAGAGTTGCCCTATGAAGGTCACTACCAGATCGGAAAGGATACCCGTGGTCCTTATAGCATTCGGTTCCGCCATGGTTATGGCCTCTTCGTTCGAATTCACCGTCAGGAACGCCTCTTTCCTCTTCATAGCGGGATGGTCGCTGGCCCTCTTCGGGTTCGTTCTTTGGGCGGTCCCGGCCATCAACTCCTACATCAGACGGAAGCAGAGGTCCAGGATGCGCTTGGATAGGTCCCCCAGGGAAGGCCATCCGGCAACAAGGAGGTCAGCGCCCCCAAGGAGGTATGACCATGGTTAATCTCGATGGGGAAGATACCGACGTTGTGAAGGCCTTCAGGAACGCTCTCAGGAAGGCATGGGAGGATGGAAGGATTTCCTACGATGAGAGGAACATAATCACCCAGTTCTCGGACGGACTGCCCATATCCCAGGAGAAGGTCTCAGAACTGGAGGCCAGGGAATACCTGCGTTACAGGTGGAGGGATTACGAGACCACACCGTACGATCAGCAGCTTATCCTCATCGAAAAGGGACTTGCAATAGACCAGGATAACGATTTTCTCTGGATGAAGAAGGGTTCCCTGCAGTACCTCCTGGGCGATGTTGAGGGTGCTTTGGGTTCTCTCGAAAGGTCCCTTGAGCTCGACCCGCTCTCGGAAGAGGCATGGTTCTGGAAGGGGATAGCCTACACGACCCACGGGGACATAGAGGCTGCCATGGACTGCTTCGAAAGGGCTGTAGAGCAGGACCCTGACCAGACCCTGTCCTGGGTCATGCTTTCCAGGCTCGAGAGGAAACAGGGCGACCTTGAGAAGTCAAGGGCCTGCGCCACCAGGGCAGTCGAATCGTTCCCTGAACACCCCATTGGCTTCATTGAGAGGGCCCTTACGCACCTATCCATGGTCAGGTCCGACGATGCCGAGAACGATGTGAAGATGGCGCTCGAGAGGGACCCCAACAGCGGGATGGCGCTCGAGATCAAGGCCAGGATAGAGGAAGGTACGGCACCGGCCGTTCAGGTGGAGACGACACTTGAACCTCCGGTCCCCAAGGCCGATAAGAAAGAGGGGAAGAAAAGGCCCAAGGTCAAGGTGGAGGTCCAACCAGAAGAGGCGGTGGCCGAAGCAACTCCTCCCGCTGCCGAAGTGCCCAAGAAGACAGCTCCGTCACCCAAAACCCCTTCAGGTCCTGAAGAAAAGGTCAAAGAGGTGGATGCGGTGTCCGTTCCCGAGACAACCCCTGACGATGAGGAAGGGGGACCTGAGCCTGACAAGCCGAAGGAGAGCTCCTCTTACCTTGACGATGACATGTTCGATGAGACTCCCGTAAAGACCGCGCCTACCCCTCAGCCCCCTCCAGTGGAGGGAGATGGTGAGGAAGGGACAGAGGAGGTGGATATCGATGAGGCGGCAGTGGAAGAAGCTGATGAGGAACCAGTGGAGATCGTTTACAAGGTGATCCCCTGCCCCAAGTGCGGCTCGGGGGTCCCTATCACCACAGAGGATAGGCCTGTCGTTGTCGTCTGCCCCGTATGTGGTGCGAAGGGAAGGATCATAAGATGAAACTGTGATGAAAGTGAGGATGACCGAATAGAGCTACCAAGCATGGAGGTTTTGGACTATGATGTACTGTACGAAATGCGGCTCGAACCTCAAGGGAGCGACCAAGCTTTGCCCTACCTGCGGTTATGAGGTGAACAAGATGAGGACCGACCTCACCGCGCCCAGACAGGTGAGGCAGCCAAGGGAGGAACAGCGTGGCTGGGCGCCACCCCTCCCGGACCAGAGGAAGGATAGGGATCAGATAGAGAGAAGGAAGGCCGCCAAGGAGCCTATGAGATGGGGTGACCCAGCGGACGAGAGGAACGTTGAGAGCACGGAGTTCGTGTCCCCTTTCGAAACACTGGGAAAGGAAAGACCCAGGGCCTCTCTCGTCGAGGAAGTTGAGAATAAGAAGGATGGGGAGGAGGAGGACCCGAGGTTC
>JBFYMY010000213.1:0-5836 GCA_041304645.1 Thermoplasmatales archaeon | reverse complement strand
CTGTCTGGTAGTTGCCGACATCGGTCCTCCAGTCCTCAGGATCGTTCCCGTAGAAGTAATTGTTGTTCCAGCCAAGGCGGTCCTCGCCTGTTGGCAGGACACCGTTCGCACCCTCGAAGGTCAGCGATATCACATGGCCCTCATACTCCTGTTCGGAGAGGTCAGGATCTATTGATATCATCTCGCCCTCCTGAAGTTGCTTCGGCTCAGGGACCTTCGTGAAGAAGTCCATGAATATCTTATCCTGGGCAAGTCCAGCCCTGCCGTACCCGGTACCAGCTATGAAGCTCAGTCCATTGTTCCACTGACCGGCATTCTCGGTGAAGTAACCGTTCATGCTCGGTGCCTCGACCTGAGGAACAAATGCCTCTGGAGCATCGCCCATTGGGTTATCTGGCTGCCCAACGGCGACCAGGGCCACAAGAGCAGTCGACACCATCAAGAAAACCGCAGCATATATCGAAAAGGTCCCCTTTATCATGGATACCACCTGTGCATTACCCCGTATTACTGATACCCCTATCAGGAATGCAGAAGTTTAATCCCCTTATTCTTATTTAAAGGTTTGTCGGGGCCAACATCCGGTTTTATTAAGCCGGAAAAATAAAACAATCGCATGTACCTTGGAGTTCCGACCAGGGTCCCGAGCTGTTTCGTACCATACCCAGGTCGGTCCGCCTTGGTCCTTTTCAGAAGCTCGGAGGCTTGGGGGGTGGGGGTATCGCGTGTCCTTGATGAACGGGGTGTGGCTGATGAGGATGGTGGGGATTCGGCCGTGGATGCGGGGCAGGGTTGGGCCTGTGCGGATGACTGGCCGGGTTCGGAGCATGGGGCGCATGCTGTTGCAGGCCTTGAAGGTGAGGGCGGTCCTGAGCGGCCCTGGGAGGCAGTTGATGGATGCTCTGATGCTGCCTGTTCCTGCGGGATACCATCAATATGAGGAGGACTGCCAGAACGACAATGAGTACCAGTGCCGCCGCAGCAAAACCTATGATGAGAGCGAGCTCACTGCCGCCGCTAGTGCTCCTGTCCTCTATCTCCTTCTCCCTCACTATGACCTTCAGGACCTTGGAACCCACGTTCCCAGCCAGGTCCCTGACGAAGAGGGTGATATTGAATGTACCTGGTTCATCGAACGTCCTGTTGAATACCGGTTCTGCTGTCCAATCCGGTTGTACATTACCCTCAGGACCAAGCCCGTAGAGGGCTATCCCGCCCTCATCGGTGGATGCAGAGAGGTCAATGAGGACGAATCCGCCCTCTATTATGCTCCCGCCCTCAAGCCCGATAGCCACTACGGCCACTGACGGATCGAGGCTGTCCTTGTTGAGCTCTATAGTCCGGGGGTCCATCCTGTTGCCGGCAAGGTCCTCCGCCCAGTAGGTGAGCCTGTTGCGTCCCTCCGGGACCTTGATGGGGTTGCGGTAGGTCACAGCCTCGCCAGAGCCCCATTTGAAGAGTATCCTTGCTGTGGATGACGCATTGTTCTCATCCTCCGCCTTGAGAGCGACCGACGTTCCCTCATCCACGTACCATCCGTTCTTCTGCTCGGTGGATATCGTTGCGGTGACATAGGGTCTCTTCGTGTCCACCTTGAGGTAATATATCAGCTGCTGAGCAATGTTCCCGGCCGCATCCTCTGCGCTAACGACCACCTCGTACTGACCGTCGGGGATGAACACTGGCTCAGTGTAGGGGGTCGGGGCATTGCCGTTCAGGGTGTAGATGATGCTCGTCCCGGACTCGGACGAACCGAGGTTAAGGACAGGGTTTGCGCTCTGCCATTTGGAGGAGTTATCGAGATCGTAAACGAACCCGTCAAAGGTCCCTGTGAGCACTGGGGGGGCGGTATCGACCTTGAGGTCCAGTCTTATCTCATCGCCTACGTTTCCGGCCTTGTCCGAGGCCACGAACCTGACGGTATGCAGACCGTCCTTGACCTCGAAGGGGGCCTCGTAGAGCCTCTGCTCCGAACCATCGACAGTGTAGTAAATGGCCATTCCGTCAGGGGAGGAGAGCGTGAGCTGTGGTCTGACGGTGTAGTATCCGTTCTCACCGTTTGGGGACTGCGGGTATATAAGATGCTCCACGGTAGGCGCTACGGTATCGACCTTGAAGGACCTCTGGTATTCCATCTCCCTGTTCCCTGCATTATCGAAGGCCCTCCAGACGAGCGTGCTTTCGCCCTCCGGAGGATACAGCGGTTGTGTGTAGATGGAATATTGCGCGTTCCCGAACCTGTACTCCACCTTGGCGTCCGGGAACGATGTTGTAAGGGTTATGAGCGGTCTGCTGTTCAACCAGACATCGGGCGGATCGTCGGGTTCTACCTTTATGCTGGAAGTGGGGGGGGTCGCATCCACCTTGAGTTCCCTGAACCGCGGGACCTCCGTGTTTCCCTTCTTATCAATGGAGTAGAAAGAGAGATTATGGTTCCCATCCGCCAGATAGATGGCACCAGTATAATCCTTCACCGCACCACCGTTGAGGCCGTACTTGATATCTGCAAAGGGTTCCGAGGTCAGGGTTATCTTGGGTGACGAGACATACCACCCGTTCTCACCGTTCGGCCTTGACGGTGAGATGTCTATAGAGGTGATGGGCGGGATGAGGTCCACTATGTCAAGCTCATAGGAGAACGAACTTGACTCGGACGATGAGACCATTATCTGGAAGGCGCTGAAGTCCTTCCCCCAATCGTTCATCTGGATGTCGGCGGAACGTCCGCCGGCGAAATCAATGGATATTATGTCCCTGGGACCGGATACCTCTTTGTAGATGGCCACATCGGGAGCACCAGCGCTGAATGTGAGCTTGAGCACCAGGTCCTCGGTGGTGGTCGGCGGCCCGGAGAAACGGATGGTCGTTATGGAATTCCTCCCTATGTTCCTGGTCGAGGCAGAGGGGACGCCGCTGTGGGACGCCGTGATCGGGACATTGAGGGACCCGTAGGCATAGGTCTTCACCGGGTAGGAGTAGTTGCCGTCAGGGCCTATGGTCGCATCGTTGAGCCTTGTTGCGACCTTCCACTTGGCGAAGGCCGTGGTGAAGGTATCGGTCGAGCCTATGGTCTGAAGGGCCTTGGTGACACCATTGGAACCGTGGTTCGTTGCCTTCACAAGAGCCCTGGTATAATCCTTTCCGCCGTATTGGTGGGTCATGTACAGCTGGAAAAGGAAGGAGGTCCCGTACTGGGACGTCGTATAATCATTATAGAACTCGGAGTCCGTCACGGTGAGTGTGTTCTGAGGCTTGTACTCAAGGTAAGAATAGACATGCGTGGCAACTGCAGAGTCTATGCCGTAGACGAGATAGGCCCCGTAGTCCGCGCAGCCTTCGTCCACCCAAAGGGTCTCCTCTATGTCGTACTGACGGTGGACGTAATGCTCGAACTCATGGGCGGCTATCACCCCTCCCCAGCTCAGGTCATCACGGTCCACGTTGAACTCATTGGTCCCTGGTTGGTAAAAACCCCCTACTCCGCTCGGCCCGTCTATCTTCCACACCCTCCAATCCACATAGGAAATCAGGTTGTTCGGGTCAAAGTAGTCCTTCACACTGATGAAGGAATAGTTCTTGAAATCATCTATCATCGCATCTAAGAGCAGCTTTTCGTTCGATGTTAACTGCCCTGGGGCAATATCGACGTAAACGTTCACCTCGACCGCATCATGGTAAAGAACATATGTTTGCCTGGACGGCGCGCTTAAGGTGTTCGGGACCTTCCCATAAGGAGGCAAGATAGCGCCATCCGGCACCGGCTCGGGGGTCTGGATGATATCGGAGCCAGGGTAAGGGAACCTGGGCCTGTAGCCTGCGCTCATCAGTTCATCATCATGATCGTTGCCCTGGGATGGTGGGGGGCCATCCCCTTCGACAGGAGACGACACCTGGACCGTCATGGCAAATGATGCTACTGGGAGCGCCGCCAGGAGGATGACCGCCAATAGGATGGTCGATATCGTTGGCTTGAATGCCCTTTTGCGCTCTATGACCATTTTCTGCCTCCCATTGGCCGAATCCATAATGTAGTGTTGGTGCAGGGTGCTTTTAGGCTTTTTCCTAATTCTGTCATGATATGCGTCAATGGAAGAACGGCCAGGTCAACAAGGCCAGTGTGCAGGAACTCAACGGTTGCTCGGACCTGCCACCTTCCAGGTGGTCCTCTCTCCGTCCTCGAGCACTATCCCCAGAGCCTTCAAGCGGTCCCGGACAAGGTCGGACGTTTTGAAGTCCTTGGCCTTCCTTGCCTGTGCCCTGAGCTCTATAAGGAGCTCGACCAATCCCTCGGTGAGGGCTCCCCCCAGTAGCTCGCTCGAGGTCGGCTCGGTGTAAACGAGCCCAAGGACGCCTGACAGCTCGTCCATGAGGCCGAGCAGATGCTTTGCGTTCCCAGCGTTGAGCTTAACCCCCTTGATCAGGTCCTTGACATGGTCATCGAGCCGGAAGAGGGATGTCAATGCCACCCTTGTGTTGAAATCGTCGTCCATTGCCTCCATGAACGCTTTCCTGATGCTGGACGCTTCGGACGTGACCGTTCCATCGGCCGGGGCATCACTGGCGGTCCTGGAAAGCAGCTGATGGAGGTTCCTGAGCCTGCCGAAGGCGGCCTTGGCCTCTTCCAGTGCCATATCGGAAAAATCGATGGGAGACCTGTAATGGGTGTAGGCAAGGAAGAACCTCAGAACCATGGGTTCGTACCTTTTCAAGATGTCCTTGATGGAGAAGAAGTTGCCAAGGGACTTGGACATCTTCTCCTCATTCATCCTCACAAAACCGTTATGGAGCCAGTACCTTGCGAATGTCTGACCTGTCGAGCATTCGGCCTGAAGTATCTCCGACTCGTGGTGGGGGAATATCAGGTCCATGCCCCCGCCATGGATATCGATGGTTGTCCCCAGGTACTTGGAGGACATCGTCGAGCATTCTATATGCCAACCCGGCCGCCCCTTCCCCCAGGGGGAATCCCACGATATCTCCCCCGGTTTGGCCGCTTTCCAGAGCGCGAAGTCCTTGGGCCCTCTCTTCCCGGGATCCACCTCGACCCTGGCCCCATCCAGCATCTCGTCAAGGGACTGATGCCTGAGCTTACCGAACCTGTCCTTGGCCTTATCCACCTCGAAATAGACGCTGCCGCTCACCACGTATGCAAAGCCTTTCGATATCAGGGTCCTTATGGCCTCTATCATGTCCGGTATGGTCTCCGAGGCCTTGGGGTGGACGGTCGCTCTCTTGATGTTCAGGGCGTCCATATCGGAATAGTACTCCTGTATGAACTGTTCTGAAAGGACCAGGGGCGGTACGCCCTTCTCAGCGGCCCGGGCGATTATCTTGTCGTCCACGTCGGTGAAGTTCTGGACGTAGGTGACCACGAAACCCTTGTGCTCCAGGTACCTCCGTATGATATCGAAGGCTACATAGCTCCTTGCATGCCCAACATGGCTGTGGTCGTATACGGTGGGACCGCAAACGTACATCCCGACACGGCCCTTGTTCAAGGGTACGAACTCCTCTTTTGCACCGCTCGCAGTGTTGTGTACAAAAAGCACCATGTGCACACCGGATATGGGACCTAACGGTATGGTGGATATAAAACGTTAACTTCATCGACCGTTGGATGGGGGCCGTTCACTGGGACTATTACCAGATGGCCAGAAGGAAACAGCTCTCCTTTGACCAATCGTTCTTCCAGTGGATACCCACGGAGCGGAATGCCAAGGCGATAGGGCTTGCCAGGGCAGCGTCCCAGTGAACGGTCCCCATCCAACGGTCGATGAAGTTAACGTTTTATATCCACCATACCGTTAGGTCCCATATCCGGTGTGCACATGGTGCT
>JBFYMY010000212.1:0-5188 GCA_041304645.1 Thermoplasmatales archaeon | reverse complement strand
GGTGGCTACAAGGGCAAGCTTTTCATGGTCAACTCCAAAGGCGCCGATGTACTTGGGTACAAGGCCCATAAGAGCATCCTGGAGGTACCTGGACCGGTCGATATGGCAATAATATGCATACCCGCTAAGTTCGTTCTAGATGCAGTTAAGGACTGCGCGCACATAGGCATCAAGATGCTGGTCGTTATCACTTCAGGTTTCTCAGAGGCAGGTAAAACGGAGGAGGAGCGGACCATTGTCAAGTTCGCACGGGAGAACGGTATGAGGGTGCTTGGACCGAACATCTTCGGTCTCTATTCGGCAAATTCCTCCATGAATGCCACATTCGGGTCCAAATCGATCCTCCCTGGAAACGTCGGGATACTCACCCAGAGCGGTGCTCTCGGGATAGCAATGATCGGAAGGACTGCCATTGACAGGATAGGTCTTTCCACGATGGTCTCCCTCGGAAATAAATCGGACCTTGACGAATCGGACCTGATCGAATACCTTCTAGACGACCCGAACACAAAGGTGATATTGCTTTATATCGAAGGTGTCCAGAACGGAGAGCGGCTCGTAGAGGTACTGAACAGGGCAACAAGGATCAAACCCGTTATCGTCATAAAATCGGGCAGGTCGAAGAGGGGGGCAATGGCCGCTGCTTCCCATACAGGTTCCCTTGCAGGGTCCGATGCAGTGTTCGAGAAAGTTATGAGACAGTGCGGGGCCATGAGGGCCGAAACTATCGATGAAGCATTCAATTGGTGCAAGTTCCTAAGCGCATGCCCGATGCCTAAGGGCGAGAACGTCGTCATAGTCACAAACGGGGGAGGCATTGGTGTAATGGCCACCGATGCCTGCGAGAAGTACGACGTGAACCTCCTTGAGGACCCAGCCCTCATGCACGAGGTCTTCCGCCAGGCCGTCCCGGACTACGGTTCCATCAAGAACCCGATAGATATCACCGGAGGAGCAAGGACCCAGGACTATGATACTGCCTTCAGTGCCGGTCTGAAGACTGATAGGATAGATGCGGTAATAGCCCTTTATTGCGAGACCGCCATGTTCGATGTGGACAATCTGGAAAGGATGGTCGAGGAGAACTTCAGGCTCTATACGAAGAAAGGCATCCCCATCACCTTTTCGCTCCTGGGCGGGGAAAAGGTGGAGAAGGTACTCAATGGTCTCAGGGAAAAGGGAATCCCTGCCTTTGCCGATGTCTATGAATGCGTTCAGAGCCTTGGGGCTCTGTACAAGCATTACCGGCGGATGAACGCCCCGGAGGAACGTACCGATACCTACCAGTTCGACCTGACAAGGGTGGAAGGTCTCGTTAGTAGGGTAAGGGCGGACGGCAGGACGTTCCTTCTGGCAGATGAGGCTCAGGAACTGATGGCATTATTGGACATCCCAATGCCTAGGAATTCCGTTGCAAGGAACATTGAGGAAGCAATAAAGGCGTCAGAGGCCATAGGATATCCCGTCGTCATGAAGGTCGTATCCAAGGACATCATCCATAAGAGCGATGCGGGAGGAGTGGCACTCGACCTCGAGAACAGGGATGAGGTCGTCGATGCATATCAGGCGATAATTAGAAGCTGCCGCAGGTACAATCCCGATGCTCTCATTGAGGGAGTGGAGGTCTGCGAACAGATATCCCTCAAAAACGAGACCATTGTCGGAGCCAGACTGGACGCGAACTTCGGCCCTGTCATCATGTTCGGGATGGGCGGGATATATGTTGAGGTCCTCAAGGACGTTTCTTTCAGGGCCTTGCCGGTCAACCGGAAGGAGATACTAAGGCTGATAAAGGAGACCAAGGCCTACACCCTCCTTCTGGGGGTAAGAGGGGATAGTCAAAAGGACATTGAAAAGGTAATAGATACGGTCATAAAGGTAGGTTCCCTTATAATGGATTGCAGGTCGATGAGCGACATAGAGATCAATCCACTGGTTGCGTTCGACCAGGGTAAGGGGGTCAAGGCCATAGACGTTAGGGTTCTTCTCAACAAGGACAGGGGGTTGTGAGACATGCAAAGGATCGTTGTGGCCTCCATGAGGCAGGGTGCCGGTAAGACATCTTTCATCATAGGTCTGGCCAAAGCGCTGAAGAAGGATTTCGGTTACATGAAACCGTTCGGTGAGAGGATAGTCTACAGAAAGAAGAGGCTCCTAGATTACGATTCATCTCTCATCAAGGGGATATTCTCCTTGCCTGAGATGCCCGAGGATATGTCCATAGGCTTCGATCATTCTAAGCTCCGATACATCTATGATAGTACGAACATAGTGACCAAGCTCAACGAGATGGCACAGACACTATCCAAAGATAAGGAGATCTTGATCATAGAGGCTGGAAAGGACATAAGCTATGGAGCCTCCGTTAACCTTGACTGTTTCTCCCTGTCAAAGGCTTTGAACGCAAAGTTATTGCTCGTTGTCTCGGGTGATGATGATTCCATCTTGGATGATATAACATACCTCAAAGAGCATATGATCGCGTCAGATGCCAGATTGCTAGGCGTCATAATAAACAAGGTCAAGGACATAGAGGATTTCAAGGAGAACAGCCTGGACAAGGTCAAGGCACTAGGTGTGGACGTCCTTGGCATTTTGCCTTTCGAGAAGGAGCTGACATATCTCTCCGTAGAGCAGATATCGGACGTACTTTTTGCCAAGGTCCTTGCTGGGGAGAGGAACCTAGGCAATCAGGTAAGGGAGATATTCATAGGCGCCATGTCAGGCGATACCGTCATCAAGAACCCGTTGTTCTCAAGGGAGAGGAAACTTATAATCACCAGCGGGGACAGGAACGACCTTTGCCTGGCGGCCCTTGAGAGCGATACCTCGGCCATAATACTGACCAACAACATAATCCCGCCTTCGAACATAATCACCTTGGCCGAAAACAAGGGTATCCCGCTCCTTTTGGTGTCCAACGATACCTTCTCAGCCGCAAAACAGGTCGATGATATGGAGCATCTGGTAGGCAAGGGCGATTCGGGCAAGATATCTTTGCTCGAAAGGCAGGTCGGTGCCAACGTTGATATCGCGAGGATAGTCTCATAAGGGATGGGTCAGGAACCCCAAGATGAGATGTTTTATTTTCATGTTCACCATTCACAATGGGGGCAATGTCCATGAGACACTCGATATCCGGTAACAACCTTCAGATAGTGAAGCTTGAGCTTGGACCCGATGAGAAGGTCTATGCAGAGGCGGGCTGCCTTGTTTTCATGGGCGGTGATGTCGAGATGAAGGCCAAGGCCAAAGGAGGACTGCTTAAGAGCCTTGGCAGGAAACTGTTCACTGGAGAGACCTTCTTCCTGACCGAGTTCACCTCCGGGAAGGCCGGAGGTTATGCAGCGTTCGCTGGCAAGGTCCCAGGGACGATATATCCTCTTCAGGTGGATGCTGATAGGGAGTGGGTCGCCCAGAAGGATGCCTTTCTCGTGGGGGAGGATAACGTTGATATGGAAATAGCACTGCAGAAGAGGCTGGGGGCCATTTTCTTCGGAGGTGAGGGTCTGATCCTGGAGAGGTTCAAAGGGAAGGGAACGGTCTTCATCCATGCAGCAGGGGATTTCGTGGAAATAGAACTGAGACCAGATGAGAAGATCAAGGTTGACACGGGATCGGCCGTTGCCTGGGAAGGTACTGTCAAGTACGATATCTCCAGAATAAAGGGTATAGGGTCCATATTGTTCGGTGGTGAGGGTCTTTTCATGACGGAGCTGACCGGACCAGGGAAAGTGATAATCCAATCCATGAACATAAGGGAGCTCGCTCTTGCGCTCTCCCCGTTCATGGCATCCAGAGGTCAGACGTCCGGGGGTTCGGGCGGATTGATAGGGAATATCGTCATGAACTCGACCAATTGAAGCAGGGTCCGTCAACGGACATGAAAACCTTCAGGCATCCCTTCAGCCCTTTCCCATCTGACATCGATAGCGGTGACCTCCGCATGGGGCTGTTCGGTCCTGTTCCATGAGATATGTTCCTCTATGGCCCTCTTCTCTCCTTCGACCACGCTTTCGACAGACCCGTCTGATAGGTTCCTTACCCACCCCTTGAGACCCATCAGAATAGCATTGGATCGGCAGTTCGTCCGGAAATTCACACCCTGGACCTTACCATGGTATACAATATGGGCCCTGGCATCCATGGGGTGTATGTATGGTCCAAGCTAGAAAAAACCTATGGAAACCTTTATACGAGACCTGTCCATAACTTGCGCGTTCCAGCAAATCCTTCAATGTAAAATCGAGTTGGAACGACGGTCCTTGAAATACGGGGTATCCTTATGGCCAGAAAGAAGGTTATGAGATCGATGGATGGGAACACGGCAGCCGCTCATGTAGCGTATGCTTTCTCGGACGTAGCGGCGATCTACCCGATCACCCCCTCATCTCCCATGGGCGAGATAGCGGATTACTGGGCAGCGCATGGAAGGAAGAACATGTTCGGGCAGGTCATGAAGATAGTCGAGATGCAGTCGGAGGGCGGGGCCGCTGGTGCATTGCACGGGTCCCTCTCCGCCGGTGCTCTTACAACGACCTTCACCGCTTCACAGGGTCTCCTGCTGATGCTGCCCAACATGTACAAGATATCCGGCGAGCTCATGCCCTGTGTGATACATGTCTCCGCAAGGGCTCTTGCAGGACAGGCGCTCTCCATCTTCGGGGACCATCAGGATGTAATGGCTGCAAGGGCAACAGGTTTCGCGCAGCTCTGTTCCGGTTCGGTCCAGGAGGTCATGGACCTATCGCTCGTAGCCCATCTGTCCACGCTGAGGTCATCCGTACCGTTCATATCCTTCTTCGACGGGTTCAGGACATCCCATGAGATACAGAAGGTGGACGAGATAGGATATGAGGCCATGAAGCCGCTAGTTGATTGGGAGGCCGTTGAAAAGCACAGGGCAAGAGCCCTTAACCCGGAACACCCCCATCTTAGGGGCAGCGCTCAGAACCCGGATGTCTATTTCCAGATCAATGAAGCTGCGAACAGGTTCTACTCTGCGATCCCTGACATAGTTGAGGAGGAGATGAGGAAGGTCTCGAAGCTTACAGGGAGGAAGTACTCTCTCTTCGATTATTTCGGGGACAGGAAGGCGGACAGGGTCATCATACTGATGGGGTCCGGCCAGGAGGCGGCCGAGGAAGCGGTCTCCTACCTGATGTCACAAGGTGAACGTGTAGGCCTT
>JBFYMY010000211.1:0-8081 GCA_041304645.1 Thermoplasmatales archaeon | reverse complement strand
GGAAATACAACAGCTCGGTCAGACCTCCGCTTATGCTCACGACGACTGCCCTGAGGAAGTCGTTATTGACCGGATGTGTGCACTCGACGGTTATGGAATAATCCCTGTAAAGCGCATATACCGCACCCCCGGTCTCGACGTCCACCTCGACGTTATCTATCTTGGCGAGGTTCTTTCCGAACATCACGGCCATGCCGGACTTCAGGTTAGCGGAAGAATAGCTGGAATAGGTCAAACCTTTCGTGCCCGTCACATCTTCTATCCCGACGGTCGCATAGGCACCGTTGCTGTAATAGGTATACGCTGAGTCTGCATCCAGATACTGCAGTTTGATTATACCGGACTCATAGATTATGATCTCGAAGGTGATCTGATACTGCTCGGGGCTTGGTTGTGTCGAATAGGAACCCGGAGCATAGGCCTTGTACCACTCGAAGCAAACCCACTTCTCCCCGTAGGTCTGTCCCTCCAAGGCATAGACCTTGAAATCACCCTTGTCGTAATAATAGTACCCGCCTATGGCATACATCCAGGGGGCTATCACTCCATTCTCGTAGTTCGGGCTCGGGAAATTATCATAGTGGTAATAATAGCCTGGTGCCGAGGTATACTGCCATCCGCCGAAATCTATGTAGCCGCAAGCGGTGACGGCGCACTGTGTGTAAACATCATCGTAGAATGGGAATGCGAAAGGTAGGTCGTAGTATTCCCAGGTGTTTCCGGACTAATAGTAATAGTTCCAAACGTTGGGAAAATAATGGGACTTCGGGTTGCCATGGCACTCTATCCATTCGAAATCGACCCTGGGATCGGGCGATAGGCTGTCTATCCACATGTAACCGCCACCATCCTTGCCTGGAGATTTGTTCGCTTCCACCGATAATTTCTCTGCCGGGGTGAAAAGTATCAAAATACCACCGGCTAGCATCCCCACGATGACTGCAATGGCTATGAAAACCCCTAGCGCGCCTCTAGCGTAGTTGCCCATGGAAAGCACCTCTATTGGATAGTCGGGAATGTACCGCCTTTTAATGCGGTAGGACCAGGCTGTTCAATGGTCTTGCATTATAAATCTTTTTTGCATTCCCGTTTTCTTGGTATTTAACGTTCTCCCATGAATGACCATTATATCCACAGTGCGGGGGATAGTGCCAGAGACCATTCCCTTGAGGAATAATTTCGGTGACCTCCTTTATCATCCCAACACTGAAGGCCGCGGTTCGTAAAGCAATGAAAGGATATGGTCCTCGCTTGGGGTAACCTTCCCATACTGGAAAAGGGGCCAACGCTTTCCAAACACCTTTTAAAAGCGGTCGCTCCTTACCCCCTTGTGACCGACAGGGAGCGGAAGATGGTGGTAGCTATCGCCGGCATGCCTGGGTCCGGAAAGGGCGAGCTGTCGGAGGTCGCTCTCGGTCTCGGCATCAAGGTCGTCTCTCTGGGCGATGTCGTCCGGCACCATTTCTCCATCGCTCAACCGGGGGGGACCGGGGATATGATAGGCGCTTTCGCCGCAAGGGAGAGGGCGCTCCACGGCAAGGACATCTGGGCAAGGAGGCTCCTCCTATCCATTGGTCCTCTTGACCTTTCGGAGGGCAAATTGCTACTGGTCGATGGTCTGAGGAGCAATGAGGAGGCGGATTACCTCAGAAGCAAGCTTGGAGAGGGCTTCCTTGTCCTGGCCGTCCATTCCTCACCGGATGTCCGCTTCGAAAGACTGAGGAAGAGGGGGCGCTCGGATTCCCCCATGACCAGAGCGGATTTCGACGAGAGGGACAGGAGGGAGCTGTCATGGGGCATGGGCGATGTGATCAGCTCGGCGGATATCATGCTCATGAACGATGATGACCTGGAAAGCTTCAAGGACCGCGTTTCAAGGACCTTGAATGGACTGGAGGGTGGGGCTTGAGACTTTTCTTCGCTGTCGATATTCCGCGTCACCCGGCATTGGACGCTCTATTTATTGAACTTGGGAGGATGCCAAAAGGACTCAGACCTACGGACCCCCTCAGACAGCATATCACCCTGAAGTTCATTGGGGACCCTCCATGTCCTTTCGAAAAGGTCGTTAAGGCCGCATCACTTCTTGAAGGTCGGTTCCCGGACATAGTGCTTTCACCATTGGGTTTCGGAGCGTTCCCTGATTGGATGCGTCCCTCAGTTCTATGGATAGGACTTGACGGATCGGAAGGTCTCATATCGTTGGCATCCGCCCTTGATAGGTCTCTGAACGAGGTCTGCGGGATCCCTTTGGAGAGACGGCCCTTCAGGGCACATCTCACGACGGCAAGGGTCAAGGACGGTTCGGTCCTTGACATGTCCAAGGTCCGTGACCTGCACTCCAAGGCCCTTGGGGACCTTATTGACAACGATTATTCCATCGGTATCAAGGACCTTGTACTGTATGATTCGACCCTGACCTCTCGTGGTCCTGTTTACGAAAGGCTCAGAACATTTCGATTGCGAAGGGAGAGTGACGGGGAATGATTTTATCCCGAGAGAGGGTTCTTGGTGAGGAATGGATGTGGGACAATGACAAGGATGGACAGTAGATGGATAAGGGAAGTGGTCTCGACGGAGGAGGCGCCGGCCGCCGTGGGACCTTACTCCCAGGCTGTGGCAGTGGGCCCTCTCGTTTTCGTCTCCATGCAGCTCGGGCTCGTTCCCGGGACCAAGGAGCTGGCGGGTAAGGACATAGCCGCCCAGACAACGCAGGCAATGGAGAACATAGCATCGATCCTAGAGGCGTCCGGTTCCTCTCTGGAACTGATGGTCAAAGCGACCGTTTACCTCAAGGATATCGACCATTTCAAGGAGTTCAATGCCGTCTACGCGGGGTTCTTTCCGGAAGGCCCGCCTGCAAGGGCAGCGGTCCAGGTTGGCTCACTGCCCATGAACGCTTTGGTCGGTATCGACGTGATAGCGCTCAGGGACTGAACGGGACCGAGAAGTACTGGCTCATTCCTCTAACCCGTACTGGCCGACCTTGGGCCCTCTCCAAAGTAGTACCATGACGAGCAGGACCAGCATCAGAACGAGGGCTGCTATGAGCCCTATTAAAAGGGCCGATGGGCTGGATGGGGCTTCCCTCACCTCAAGGATGAAGGTCCTTGAGATCGTCACATTCCCGGAGATGGCACTTATCCTTATCCAATGCTCTCCCACATCCTCTTTGCCCGGTGTGAAGGCGATCCTGCCGGTATTCTCGCCTATATCGAAAAGGGTGGTATTGTCCTGGAAAATGGCCACGGATGACAATTCACCCTCTATCTTGACCTGGTAAGAGTATCGGGACCCTTCCCTAGCATTAGGAAGGTGGAGGGATGGCTCATCAAAATAAAGGGGGGCTCCTTCGGCTTTTATTTCAATGAACATTGAATAATTGTTGGCCCCGCCGTGGATGTCCTTTACGCTCAGGTTGACCCTGTGCTGCCCGATGTCTTGTTCCAAGGGCAAGAGCCTGAGAGACCTGCCGGAGACCGTCAGTCCGTCGATGGTAGGACCGATACTGACCTCCACCTCATCCCCTTCCGCATCCCTGATGTCCAGCGGAAGGACGAATACCTGGCCTGTGAATGCGGTCACCTTCCCGGAAAGGCCTACGATGATAGGTGCGTCATTCTCGGGAACGATGGAGACCCGAAGAGGAGCCGTATCTCCAGCCAATCCGTCCCAGACCTGAAGCATTATCCTCAGAGTGCCGGACCAGTTCTCTGGGGGTGATGTCACCAGGGTGTCTTGGTCCTTTATGAACACCCAATCCGGGGCTCCCGCCTGAATAGAGAACTCAAGGTCCTTCACATCATCGTCAGGGTCAAAGACATGCACACCAAGTGGCATTTCGGCCCCGCCCCGGGCATCCTCCAGCATCTCAAGGACTGGCATCGTCAGGAACCTTGGCCGTGCGTTCACCGACGACCCTTCGGTAACCATATTATTGCTGATGTCGAGCTCGTCCTCTACAGGATACACAGCAACTGTCACCATCTTCCATGACCTGTCCGGTGTTACATTGAAGGAACATGACACAACGCTCCCCGCCCGGAGGTCGTAACGCGCCGACATGAGCGGATCGGGCCATTTTGCCGGGTCAGAGCCTAATTGACCCGTGAAGAGGCCGACATTAACACCTGGGATATCAACGTCCCGGTTGGTCCTGATCATAGCATTTACCCACGCCGCCTTCCCCTCTGAGAGAGGCATTGGACCCATCTGAAGGCTCCCGTTCAGAACCTCTATGTCCGGTGGTCTGGGGAGTACGGTGATGTTCCGGAAATACGGTATGTGGTTCCTGACCTTGATGCACAGCACCGCCTTCCCGCCCTGACCGAAATCCGTCAGTATTTCCACCTTGCCGTCAGGTCCTGTCCGTCCCTTGAACACCTCGGCGGTCTCCGGAAGGACCAGGGAAACCGCCGCATCGTATATCGGGACATCGGAGCCGGCCCTGACCTCCACCATGATAGGCTCGCCTCCGGCCCTGATGGATTCTGGTGCCCCCACCCAGCCTATGTTGAGAGGTTCGCCGACCCATGATCCCAATGCCGGATCGCCAATGAGATTGTAAGCATACAAACCTACCAGGAATGGTTCCTTGGTCGCTTGCTCGTCCCATTTCGAAACCAGATAATGGGATTTGAGATCATAGAGGGCATCGCCCGGACGGTTCGAGCTCATGAACTGTTGCCAGAACCTGCTCATGAGATACCAATTGCCCAATGAATAATCAGCCCCTTCTCCCCTCCAGGATACGCCCGTGGAACCTATCAGGCAGATAGCCCCCCCCGTAGGAGCAAGGACGATATTGGACAGGTCCCTGTCCAGGGGGTCCGAGAAATTTGCGGAATCGCAGGAAGAGATGTACATGACGGGGAGCATGTTCCCGTTGTCGAGCCCAATGGCATCCTCGTAGGTAAGTGCCTCTCCGAAGGCAGCCCCGCCCCTGGCGAGACCCTGCGGGTCGATGTACTGTGCGAGAGAATAGGCAAGGGGTGGGGTGACCGGGTAGTCAACGTCATAGAACGACTGCCCTGCGAAAGTAAGGAGCGCGCACCCGTCTGATATCAGGTCGGGCAATGTGTTGAAATCCAGAGAGTCGTTCGCTTCCGAATATACCATTCCCTCGTAGAACGGGTGGTCATCGACCCTTATGATATCGAGAGAACTGGGTATGAACTGAAGGGTATGGTTCATGATGGCCTTGTACCCGTTGTCCTTGTAAGCATCGTAGCCCTCGTCCTCCTCTGTGCCCGGATCGTTCATAACGTTGGGTCTGTCCATAAGTGAGCTGGCCATGACGGCACGAGATGTCCAAGGCCCGGCCTTGGGGGTTCGCTCGTATGATATCAATCGTTCGGTGTATCTTTCGGCCTCTTCAAGGGTGCTTGCTGGGACGCGACCGACAACGATATCGAAAGAGAGGTCCACAACATCCCCGGCAATGATGTCCCCTTTCTCCCCGTACAGACCGTCGCCATCCCTATCCCAATCGGTCTCTGGAGAGGAGTAATAGACATCCGATAGATAGGAGTCGTCCATCTCCCATTCGGACGCCCCGGCATGCAGATAGCGCACCGGGACCTGATCACTGTCCCCCCCCAGCAGCACGTAGCGGAGATGACCATTGGAACTCGACCGGAGAGAACCTATGAAGTTGAACAATCTCTCCGCATCATCACGACCAGGCCCCTCCAGGATGCCCCCCTCTCCATCAAGTAGGAAGATCTCGGACCTGAGGCCGGTACTCAACCTCCACTCCGCCAGCGGTACGAATCCCTCTTCCAATGCGGTGGTCGTGATTATGGCATACTCCAGGTCCGAACCGCCTTGGGCTCGGGTCTCACCACAGTCCTCCATGCCCGCGGTCGTTCCTGTTGGGACCGAGATGATGGACCAATGCATAGTACTCAGGAGAGAGAGGATGATGAGGGGGACCATGAGCGAACGATGGGTTTTGTTCGGCATGACGGGCCTTCCTGGTCGATGGAGATAGAGGACTTAACGGGTTAGTTCCTATTTATGTCTTTTATGGATATTGGGCATTGTTGTTCGAACTGTATGGTAAGTTCGGTTGTTTTGTATGCTGTCAATGGTAGAAAAGATATATAACCCCCCTCTTGTTTACCCGTTTTCCACGGGATGAACAGGGCTTGTTCGGGTCCGTCCTGATGGGTCCTGTAGGGCCCGTATACGGACATGACGGGCCTGTGGCTTAGCCTGGATATAGCGCCGGCCTTCTAAGCCGGATGTCGGGGGTTCGAATCCCCCCAGGTCCGCCTTGGTCCCGAAAAAACAAAACGAGGCTACCGGATGAAGCGCAGCTCAAGAGCATGGAAGAAAAAGGGAAACATGCGGTGGAAATGGAGAAAGAAGAGGATGCGCCGCAGGAAGAAGGCAGCCATGAAGCAGAAGTGAGCTTTAGCTCAATGGCTTTGACGCGTTTCATTCCGACCTGGCCTCGCGATATTTACAGAACCCTAAGGGAGCATGGTGTAACCAGGTAGCACAACGGGCTCCAGTTACGAAGATGATTGGAAACGGGTCTGCTGATGCCTGAGGACGCTCGGGCTGTGATGATTGACTGGAGCGATGATCCGTGAACAGAGGGCCCCGTGCCCTACCTGACGCTCAACGTAGGCGATACCCGTTTGTCTGGGTTCAAATCCCAGTGCTCCCATCTATTGACTCTCTACAGCCAATACGCCAAAATAGATGCTTTAAAAACGCCTGGGATTTGAACCCTCGGGTCTTTGGCATTTCCGATGATATCATATCAACGAAAGGAAATGCTAAAGTGCGCACAAACCGTTATCACATATGGTTGGTTCTGAGGTTTGGGCTGCATCAAATCCCAGTGCTCCCATCTATTGACTCTCTACAGCCAATACGCCAAAATAGATGCTTTAAAAACGTCTGGGATCTGAACCCTCCATGCATTCCACACAGTCATTGTCATTTCATTCGAAGGGCCGGAAGGGTCTTGGTATCAAGCACACCTGGCAGGGAACGGACCTTCTTCACAACGAACGTCCCGAGGTCATCGAAGTTCTTGGCCTCTACCCTTAATATGAGGTCATACTCGCCGAATAGTGAATATATCTCCTGGGTCTCCTTCAAGCCCTTGAGGGAACGGTAGGTCCTTTTCTCCATGTTCGGCCTGGTGTTGACGAGTATATAACCTATCACCAAGTGCACCACCTCCTTGGACCATATTTGCCCCTGACCGCCCAAACCAAGATCGATATGGGTCCGGTCCGATACAAATTCCCGGAACGAAGGATGTACCCACCACTACCTTCCATAGTATCGCAACAGGTCAACTACTATGAAAGTTTTATCTAATCCGAAGCTCCTCTTGCCCCAAGGAAGGACATCATCGATGAAAGAGTGCATTGGCTGGGTCCCTGAACAAGAGGAGCTCCTCCGGCTCTATGAGAGCCTCGGGGACGGCGTCATATTCGTCAAAGAGGATGGCACCGTCAAAGGGATGAACTCCAGGGCTTGCCAGATATTAGGGACGGGGACAGACCTTCCGGGAAAGCACCTGCTCGATATCCTTCCCGGCTCGGGATTGGACCTCACCAGGATACCAAGGATAGGAGAAGACAACGGGGACGTTCCCTTTGAGAGAAGGGTATTCGAGCTGCGGTTGGACCACTCATCTCTAGGCTTCATCGAAGCGACGTGCCGGCGACTTCCTGGTGAATATTCGGGGTTCCTGGTCATAATCAGGGACGTGACAAAGCAATGGAAGGACGAATCCGTCATCAAGGAGAGCGAAGAGAAATACAGGGCCGCGGTCGAGCAGAGCGCCGAGAACATCTACCTCATGGACGTCAGGACCAACCGTATAATTGAGACGAACACCGCTCTCCAGGAATTGTTGGGGTATTCGTCCGAGGAGTTGAAGGGGATGGAGGTCTCACAGTTCGTTGCACATCCCTCGAACAACATATCTCGCCAGGTCCAGACAGTGATCGAGAAGGGAAGGGCGATCATTGGAGAGCGTATCTACAGGAAGAAGGACGGTGGCCTGGTCGATGTCGAGGTCAGTGCGAACCTTCTCAAGTACGGGGAAAGGT
>JBFYMY010000210.1:0-6349 GCA_041304645.1 Thermoplasmatales archaeon | reverse complement strand
ACGTACCCGTCGTTCCCAGGGACGTTCATGTAGAGGCCCTCTTCTACGAGGACACTGACGGCAATGGTTCTCCTGACCCAAAGGAGCCAAGACAGGTCGGTATGGAGGTCCTCTTGGTGGAAGCGTCCGGTAAGGAGTACGAGTCCGCGACGGACGAGGGCGGGCTCCTTATCATCGATCTCCCTCCGGGGAACTATATCGTGAATGGGATGCGCTATCTCGCAGGACAGCCAGTCAGCGGGTTCTTAGGAGAGCTGGATGTGAGCTTGGGCGATGACCTGACCGGGCTTGAATGGCCGACCGTCAAGGCGCGGAGGTTCACCGGGACATTGTTCTACAAGGACACCAAAGGTGTCACTATCCATACCCTGCCAGCGGCCGGGACCGTTGAGTTCAGGACGGACGATGGCGGCCTGGTGGAGGCGCTGCACGATGGAAGGACCTTCACCGTGGACCTGCCATACTATGTCTATTCCGCGTCATCCCAGACGACGACCAAAGAGTTCGGGATGACCATGACCTACTCCCTCTCAAAGAGGATACCGGTCAACGGGACCACTTCCGTCGAGGATTTCTCCATGGAGCTCATGAAGGTCAAGGACCACACCTTCTCGATGGACCTTGTGAACGAGGCCCAGCATGTCATAGAGATGGGAGCGGGAGAGACCATAAGGCTCGTCTATTCCATCAGGAACACCGGGAACGAGCCCATAACCTTGGATATCAGCGTTGAGGAGAAACCAGAGGGTTGGACTGTGGACCTTCCAGATGGGACCGGTCTGGAGCTCGCGATAGGGGATTCCCTTGAGAGACAGGTCAACATCAGCTCTCCAAAGGCACCGGACAGCCTCAACAATATCAAGATCACGGGGAAGACCGCCCAGAACACGCAGAACACCTTCCAGGTCCAGGTCAAGACCGCACCGAGCTACAAGTTCGACATCCTCTTCGACGCTCCCGCCGTTTTCGGTGTGGGTTACAACGAGGAAAGGGTCTTCAATGTGACAGTCCAGAACCTGGGAACAGGGGAGGATGTGGTCCTCCTCAAGATCTCTCCGGACATAGGGTCCATCTCCGATTGGGTGGTCCGCTGGGAGGGCGAGGATGATTTCCCGACGGACGGTCTGAACGTCTCCTTCACCCCGCTGGGCGTGAGAAGGTTCGCTGTTACCGTGGGAACACCCTTCGGAGGCAACGATTCCACCTACAACGAGCGCATCACCCTGACCTTCCAGGGAAGGAACAGGCTCGGTGACACCGTAACGAAGAGCATCACCCTGAGAACGACCAGGGCCAATCTGATCGTACCGTCGGGGTTCTTAAAGCTCACCAACAGGAGATTGACCGACCCGGTCCTGGGCAAGACCATAGAGGCGAACATCTCCGTTATGTCCCTAAGCAGGGATGCCAGCAATGTGAAGGTGGCCCTTAGGGTGGACAACAAGCTCGTCGGAAACGGGACCATCCTTTACATCCCGCAGAACGGCATAGCCTCGACCAAGGTCCAGATAGACGTCGCCGGCCTCAATATCTCGGAAGATGATTTCCACACCTTCGAGGTATTCATCGACCCGGACAACACCGTCAGGGAGTCCGATGACTTCGA
This sequence comes from Thermoplasmatales archaeon, assembly GCA_041304645.1. Classification (GTDB taxonomy): domain Archaea; phylum Thermoplasmatota; class Penumbrarchaeia; order Penumbrarchaeales; family Penumbrarchaeaceae; genus JALOTP01. Next base: position 4,743 of record JBFYMY010000210.1, on the reverse strand, counting down.
CAATCTTGGCGTATGGTACAACATAGTCATAGGAAAGACCCCCGAGGACCAGGTCGAGATCAACTGGAAGATAGTGATATTCATAGTGCTGGTGGTCCTTGGAACCCTGGGCATCATAGCCTACAGACAGAGGACGAACCCCATTTGAGGACCAGTTCGACGCACTAAGGATCGCAGGTCCTATCCGACCACATCGAACTGCTGGTGGTCCATGGGGACCTCTGGGGGGCGCTGCTTTGTGAGTTCGAACCCGAACCTCTCGGTCTGGCCTGCCAGGCTCATGATCCCTGCACTGAAATTGCCGAGGATTATGTCGGCACCCTCCTTTTCCGGGATCAACGTTACGACCAACCAACCGGCGGCCTTGAACTTGGACCTTATTGCGGTCACTGTCGGAACGGTGGTCTGACCCTCGGTCAGGCCCTGAAGGGCACTCCCCAGTTCCTTGTGGAGCATCAGTTCCTTTATCTTGGTCTCCGGGTCCCCTGATTCCTCCAGCAAAGAGAACACCCATGGGACCTTCCCCTTGAGGACGCCCCCGAAAACGAGCCCCCTACCGCCCATCCCGCCGCTGTAGGATTTGCTCATGGAAACGTTCCTTGAGATGTTCAGCGTCCTCTTGAACACCTCCGGGAGCTCCTTGAAGACCTTCTCAAGTGCCAGATAGTCCTTGAGGTCCTCGTATCCCAGGGTGAGGGTCGTGAACTGCTCCATGACCACCTCCTCGGGAAAGCCTCGGGACCCCCAGAACGATTCGAGACCCCTGTCCTCCAGCGTCACGTTCTTCCAGCCCCTGTAATAGAGCAGGGAAGAGATTATGCCCTTGACCTGTCTTGATATCTGCCTCGGTATGGAGACGCATAGCCTCGGACCCTTGTCCATATCGAACCTGTACTGGGCCAGCCTGAGCTTCTCGAGCCTCTTCTCCTCAACGCTTATCTTTGCCTCCAGCTGCTCCAGCTGTTTCCCGTAGAACTCTATCCGCTTCCAGTGCCTGTCGTTCTGTTTGCCCTTGGTCTTGAAGAGCTCCATCATCTTCTCCCTGTTCCCCTTCATATCTATGGGCATCGACTCAAGGAGCTTGGTGAGCATCTCTCTGTCACGGGCCAGGGCCTTGGTCGAGCGGTCTATGGAATCTGTGATGTTGAAGAAGACCCTGCCGTAGAACCCATCTGTCTGCTTGCTCACGGTCTCGCAGAAAGAGAGCACGTTCCTTGCCCCGGTGAGCTGGGTCATCAGGAGCCCCATGTAGCCCTCAAGGGTCGGCTCATCCCCGAAGAACCTCTCGACGAGCTCCCTCCTCCTCTCGTCGGAACCCAAAAGAAGGGAGGCCGATATGGATATCAGGATGAGGTTGGTCTCCTCCTCCGGGTCGGGTATCCACCGCTTTATGGGTATGTCCGTCACGAAGTTGAGGTGCCATAGATTGTCGCATACGGAGGAGAGAAGGATGAGGGCTCTTGTCATCGGCTCCTGATGCCAGGGGCCCCCTGAAAGGTACCCAAGGTAGGATAACCGGCCTCCCGAGAGGACATATCCGAGATATGCACAGAGGCCCGTGGCGGTCGATGGGTAGAGGTAATCCTCTTCGGGGGGGCTGAGCAGGACCAGGGTCGGATGGACCAGTTTCATGTCCCTGTCGGCATGGTGATGGTCTATCCTGAAGACATTTGGCAGGTCCCTAGGGGTCTCTATATCTATGAAGGCATAGACCATCTCATCGCTCAGGGAGATCCTCGAAAGCTCGCTGTACTCTATCGGATAGGCGTTGACCTCCAGATCCTTGACCCGCTGGGAGAGCATAGACCTGAGGAGGAGCGCACCGTTGAGACCGTCCATGTCATTATGGAAATATATTCCAAGCGATCTTTTCATCGAGACCTGGGCCACTATATTGTTAAGGAAAACCTGGGCCTCTTCACTCCCCATGTCCAGGGCCTTGATATCATGGGCCAGCCTCTCGGGCGACCTGATGGAGGCCATGAACCCCTTCCGTGCTTGGGCCAGGGAGGTTTTCCTTGACCCTGACCGCTCAAGCAGCGCTATGTTCGTGGATTCGACCTTGGGTGTGCCTTCGGACCGCTTCTCACCGATGGTCTCCCCGGTCTTGGGAGCGGCCGTAACCTGAACATGTGGAACAGGATGCGTTCCTTCTTCCTGGAACGATTCAAGTCGGAGATGAGAGCCCTCTGTGGGTGACGGTCTTGACCTTCCCTTTTTGGGGCGCTTCCTGGACCTCTTATCGCTCATGCACTTCTCCATCCGATCAAACACGATTGGGAATAGGTATCGTCCGACCTTCCGGGTGGCCTGCGACCTCACTTCCTCTTCTTGGAAGGTCCGGTCCTGGCAGGACCCTCCTCCGGTCCATCATGGCCTAAGCCCCAGTCCTCCTCGGCCTCTTGATGCTCTTTCTTCGGGACCGCTTTCTTCGGAGGCGGGGTTCCCTCGGTCATCACCGGGACCGCGGATCCTGCGCCCGCCTGTGTCCTGGCCTCCTCCGGAGACCTTCGGGCCTCGGACCCAAGGAAGCTCTCGTCGTAGACCTTCTTTCCAGGTCCGCCATCCTCCGCACCTTCTTTGACCCCGTTCATGACATCGTCCACCACACTGCTCTCCTTGGACATGGACTCGAGCTGTTCCTGGGTGGGTTCCGCACCGTAAAGGTCCCGGTAGATCCTCCGCTGCTCGGCATAGGGGTCCTCCTTGGCCTTGGAACTCCGTATGAGCTGTATCCCCAAGGCCGCTATGGCCAGTATTATGATGGCCGCAACGGCTATGAAGACACCTACAAGGAGGTTCGGGTGGACGGGCCTGAGGAAGGGCAGGAGGTCCGTTATAAGCTTGTAGAGGGTGTCCGTGATCTCGTTCCCGGTCCCTTCAGGAGGTTTGTCGGTGACCTTGACCGTAATGTTCAGTTCCTCTATGTCGGTAAGCCCGTCCTCCGAGGTCACCGTGACATGGATCTGGTAGTTCTTCTTGGGCGCATCCCCGTCAGGGAACACCGTTATGAGGACCTTGGTAGAGGCAGGGATGGTCAGGTTCTTCTGGGACGTCAGAGGGATGCTGGCCTTCCTCTGATTGGTCTTGGACATGTACGCCCATCTCTGCTCGACCAGCTCACCGCTGATCTGGACAGTGACATTATCGCTGAAGGTCGCCATATTGGTCAATTCAATGATTATGGCACCGCCCTTCCCCCGGACCGCCTTGTGGACCGAGGGGTGGTCCTCTTTCAGATCGTAATCGTTCACCTTGAGCGTGGTCTGTGTCACCCTGGAGAAATTCCCGTTGCTCTCGGCCATGATCTGAACGGAATAGACCCCTACCCCCAGATCAAGGTCTTCTGTACCGAACTGAGGTTCGTCCCCTGCACCCGTCCAATCCAGGACATCGCCCCTCCAATCGGACGAACCCAACCTGATAAGGTAGGAGACGTTCATCTCCAGCTCGCTCGGGCTCATCTCCCATTCGAGCCGGTACGAGCCGGGGTCCCGTGTAAAATAGGGACCTGACGGCGGGACCTCCTCCGGCGGTGGGACCCCGCTATCCAGTATCCGGAACTCATGGGTATGGAGGTCATAGCCTCCCTTGTGGTCCGTGACGTTCACTATGATCCTGTAGAAACCCGGGGTCTCAAAGGCATTGTCGTCCGAGACATCATAGAACGTACGCTCGCCCACCTCTATCCATCTGGTCAACGGCAGGTCGCCCCTCATCAGCATGACCCTGTAGAAGAGGACGTCATTTTCCTCATCGAACGCATCGTCCCAGTAGAAGTGCGGTGTCTTTGAGAAGATCGCATCCGGATGGACGGAGCCAGTGAAGGCGGGGGGATAGTTGACAGGGACCCTCACATGGACCTTGATCTCATTGGTCACCGTCTCCTGGCCGAGTTCGTCCATTGCCTTCCATCTGATATAATTGTATACACCGTTGTTCTCGAGGTCAAGGTGCACATAGCTCCTGAACGTGTCCCTGATGGCAATGGTCCCTTCTGGAACCTTCCATTCCTCGGTAGGGGTGGTCGTGGTCCTGTAGCTGTACCTTATGGTCGAAGCATTCACCCCGCTGGAGAGCAGATTGGTCGTGCCGGGGACGTGATCGACCCAGTCTATGGAACAGTTGACCCTCTCATAGAGCTGGAGCTTGTTGGGCCTCACATTTGTGTACTCCGGTGAGAGGCTATCGACCCAGACATTGACGGGCGGGGAAAGGCCTGGCCCGTTGTTGACCCTGTCTTTGGCCTCGAACATGATGTAGTTCTCAATGCCCTGTTCCAGCTTCACGTCGGCAATGGCCTCGTAGGTATTGTTATCGAGCTTGGTCATCGACTTGACCGGAACGCCCGATTCCATGTTCTCAAGGCCCTGGACCGACCGCCTTATCTTGATGGTCTGAGGGTTCACATGCCCTCCCTGCAGGTCCTCCACCCTGACGGTGCAGCGGACCGTCTCCTTTGTGATCCAGGTGAAGTCCTTGGGCGACAGGACGGTCAGGACCGGAGGCTCACCGTCAATATATGGGCCCGGTCGGACCGGTGACATGTAAGGGTCGCTGTCCCTCTCCTCGACCACCTCTATGGCATAATGGACGTTCCCCTTGACCGGGATCACGACCTTTGCCTCGTACCTCACACCGTCTATATTATCGAAATCCCCGGGATACTTCTTTTCCAGGACAACGGGGGTCGAAAGGACGGGGTCCGTTCCGGCACTGTCGTTGAAGATATGGAGCCTGGGG
>JBFYMY010000209.1:0-3410 GCA_041304645.1 Thermoplasmatales archaeon | reverse complement strand
TGGAAAAGCGGACGGACCCTATCCTCTCCATGCAAGTAGATGTGAAGTCCAAGTACTATAGAAGAGATCGTAAGCATGATCCCGATACCTCCCAAAGCCAGATCGACAATGCGGTCTGCGCCTGCAGAGAGGAACAATGAGGACAGTCCGACCCCCATGGAAGCAAGTATGAACATGGAAAGGACAAGTGGTGCCGCGTCCGAACGGACAGGTTTGCCCAGGAGCCCCCTGAGGACATAGTATATGGTGCCAAGGCCCAGAATGGATGTGACGATGTAATATGCTGCCTTCAGGGGTACTGACAACGTCCCGAAGAGCCATTCGAGAGCGTATCTCAAAGAATACCCCGTGTACCAATTGACGAACTGGTACTTCAGATAGACAGGCACAAGGGCCGGGTCGACCAGAAGCACAGGGAGCGTGGCAGCGACAGGCACCGTAAAGAACCCGAGGAAAAGGACGACCCTGTGCTTCCATGCTCTGAATGCAAGGAAGAAGAGCGGGGCTAGGAACATAGGATACAGCTTGAGGGCGAAACCAAGCCCCAGGAAGAACCCCGTCATGTACGGGCGGTCCTTAATGAGGCATAGGAATGCGACCAGGGTGCTGATGACCACGACCGGATCGTAATGACCGGCCAGTGCGGTCTCGAGGATGACGACGGGGCAGAAAGAATATGCGACGGCCGCCCCCGCCCACGTCACAAAGGGGATAGAGGTCCCGAAAGGCCCCCATACCTTGCTCTCCGATGGCCTGACCGAAGATATGTGGACCGCATACATCACCACCGGGACCAGAGCATTGACGAGAACGAAGAAGGCTCTGAACGTCCTTTCGTCGGGTCCGAAAGGGAGGGAGAGCAGCCCCACCATCCAGATGTAGAGCGGTGGCTTGTTCACCGTGAAGTCGCGGTAGGGGAAGCTGCCGTCAAGGAGGAGCTCCCCCCTCCTCTCCATCCTGAGTATGTCCTGGGACATGGAGGGGGAACCTAGGAGGAACGGAAGCTGGAGAAGTATTGAAACTGATGCCAAAAGGAGCATGGCCTTCCAGGGCTCGAGCCGGTCCAGCCCTTCTATCAGGGGCGAACTGGCAAGAAGATAGAAGAGGACCAGGTATGACAGGAACCAGGCACCGTGAAGGAACTTGAAGGCATACCAGTCCTTCCCGAAGAGCGACAGGCAGGCCAGGAGCAGCAAGTATGCCAGGAACGAGACCGTCAGGGCTTTGCGGAACGGTCCAGGGCCTTGGCCATCCCTTATTCTGCCTCTTTGGGCGGTATAGGGGCCTACGGAACCTGCCATCGCCACCTCAACGCATGACCGCTTTATGAGATTGTCCCATGGCATAGATGGGGCGTTCAGCTTCGTCGGTGAAGGAATATTGATATCGCTGATGAACGGTTCAGGTCCTGTGCCGGGCATCATGTCAAAGAGATGGCTCATACCTCTTGCTGCCTTTTCATTGCTATTGACCATTTCATTTGCGGCCGGTCTATATCCGGGAGGGGCCGAGATGGTGGACCCCGAGATAGGCCTTGAGGTCCAGCGAACATGGTCCTCGTCCGAAGGACCCGAGGGCATGGCCCCAGTCTCGGGGAAGACCTGGCAGTATGTGGATGTGGACATGAGGAACCTGAACAAGGGTTCATCGGTCCAGATATCAGTACCACATTTCTTCGCCAGGGCCGATGGTGGAGAACGGCTATGGGTCCATAACAGCGAGGATTTCAGCTATCCTGCGCTGGGTCAGGGGGAGAACGTTACGGTCCATCTCCTCTTCATGGTGGAAAGAGGACTGGTCCTAAAAGAGCTCGAATATATCCAGCGTGTGTCGGGTCCCGTCAGATGTGAGATACCTGAGATCTGATGTTCCCTTAACATCACTTTTTTCCCGAAAGGACCCTGTAATGGTTCTTCGTGACGTTCCTATGCCCTGCCGAGGCCAGCATCAGCTCCGAGCCGAAACCCATCATGAAGATGACCAGGGACGAGAGGAAGGTCAGGTATGTGGCAAGCCCGAAGGCCCAGTAGAACCCAGTTAGACCGAGCAGTCCATCGGCCACAGTGAACGCAGCACCTAAGGGTACAAATGATAATAGTAGCGCGGAGCATCCTGCGAAGAGGTAGAACGGTGAACGCCCTCTCTTCGTGAGGAATGTGATAGTGAACAGGTCCATCATGCCTTTGAAAAGCCTCTCGATACCGTACTTGGACCTGCCGCTCTTCCGCCTGTGGTGCTTGACCCTGATCTCTGCGACCCTGAAACCCCTCCAATGGGCTATGATGGGAAGGTACCTGTGGAACTCCCCGTAGACGTCCACCATCCTCACCACTTCCCGCCTGTAGGCCTTGAATCCGCAGTTGGAGTCGTGGACGTTGACCCCGCTCATCTTCCTGACCAGGAAGTTGAACAGGAGCGATGGGAGGCGCTTGCCCAAGGGGTCCTGCCTGTTGAGCTTCCAACCGCTCACGATGTCGTACCCCTCATCGAGCTTCCTCAGGAAGTTCTTGAGCTCTACAGGATCGTCCTGGAGGTCGCCGTCCATGGTGAAGATGATATCTCCGGTCGCATGTTCGAAGCCGACCGAGAGGGCATTTGCCTTGCCGAAGTTCCTGTAGAACGTAATTACCTTGGTATGAGGGTCCATCTTCATGATGGTCCTGAGCCTGGTGAGGGTCGCATCCCTGGAACCGTCATCAACGAAGATGATCTCATGTTCGTCCGTCAGGGTCCCGAGCTCCTCGGTCACCCTCCGGTGGAGCTCTTTTACGTTCCCTTCCTCATTGAAGACAGGAATGACGACGCTTATCTTCGGTCTTTCCAAACGGCTCCCCCTATCTTTCCTGCTCGGAGCGGGATGGACGGTCTATAGCTGGAGATTACTAATAACTTTCGAGTTCGTCAGGTCTATCCTCTATCACTTTGAATTAAAGGGGGTTTGGACCCGACCGTAAAAACACTTATTAGGTTTAATTTATATATTATGAATATTTTGTAACAAAGCCTTTAAATAGGGCATTTTCGAGGTTAGCTATCAGTGTTCGATAGAGCGCCCTTGGGAAAGGGGTGCTCCCCTAATAGAGGTGAAATCAATGGCCGAATTAAAAGGTAACTACGGAAAGGCAACGTTCCTTGCGATATTCCTGGTGGGACTGTTCACGGTCTCATCGCTCCTGGTCCTGGCTTCGACCGGGGCGACAGGAGAAGAGGGCGAGGTAGAGCTCACTGACCAGCCGACAGGACCCACAAGGCTCAGCGGGACCCTGAGCTTGAAGAACCAGGGTGCGACCCAGAAGTTCAAGCATACAACGACCTATGCTTATTCAGGCAGCTCCGTTATTTCCGGAGATGTGAACGGGGATGGGGCCGATGATGTAATTATTGGTGCTAGGGGAGCCAACTCATACACT